>DQVJ01000020.1 GCA_015661795.1 Sulfurovum sp. | reverse complement strand
GGGGTATCTGCATCGGGCACGACACCTATGAACTCTGCTACTTTAAGCATATCACTATGTTCACCTTCCTCCAGATTTTCTAAAATGTCTTCTAGCTCTTCGTCATTGAGTGAGTCAAGTGACAAAATGGCTTCACGGAAAAATGCACCTTCGTTGTTGTTGTTCCAGAGTAAATCTTCTACAGGGTAGATATCTGACATCCCAGGTATGATGATACGGCAGGTATAGACACCCACATGACCATAGTCTGCGATGTACACTTCAAAACCTTGTGCTTTAGCGATCTCCATCATAGCTGCTAGTTCACTATGCGTATCAGCATCATAATCCCAGTCTACGAAACTGTAGTCACTCTTGTCTTTAAAGAATTCATAAGAGATAATCCCCGTGGAGTTGATGAAATGTGCTTCTAAGTTATGTGAGTCTGCTACCTCATCTGCATTAAAAGAAGGTGCATGGAAATCATCCAGCATATCTAAAGAACGTCCTTGAAGTAACTCAGTTACGGTACGTTCCAGTGCCACTTCAAAACAAGGGTGTCCTCCAAAGGAGGCTAACACAGAGCCGTCTTTTGGGTTGATGAGTGTCACAGAAATGACAGGATACACCCCACCTAAAGATGCGTCACACACCCTCAGATGAAAGCCTTCAGCCTCTAGTTTTTTGATGGACTCTTGTATATGAGGGTATCGTTCCATCACTTCTTGAGGAATAAGCGGTAAACAAATCCCCTCAGAGATGATCTTGTTTTTAGCATAACGCTCATAAATCTCACTCAAGGCTTGTACACGTGCTTCACTTTGCGTATTGCCCGCTGCCATGCCATTACTGACGTAGATGTTACCTATGATGTTCACGGGGAAATAGATATCCACACCATCACTTTGTCTTGTAAAGGGCAAAGCACAGATACCCCGCTCTACCAATCCAGCATTGGTATCGATGAGCTGAGAAGGATGCAAAGCATGTTCAGGATCATAATAGTCCCATAAACGCTCTTCTAACAATCCTTCTGGCAGCGTGTCATCTTCATCATCATAGGCAAACCATTTTTCTTGAGGATAATGTACAAAGCTGTCATGTGCAAAGCTCTCACCCAGATAATAATCTGCAAAAAAGTAGTTACAACTCAAACGCTCCAAATACTCACCAAGGGCTGAAGCAAGACAAGCCTTGTGACTGGCTCCCTTACCATTGGTAAACATAAGGTTACAGCTTTTGTCTCTAATATGCTGAGAATAGACATAAGGCACAGGATTGAGTACTGAGACTTCATCTATCTCTATCCCCACTGCTTCAAGCTTTTGATACATTTTCTCTATCGTCTCTTCAAGCGAGGCGTCTTTGCCTTTGATAAATGTTGTTTCAGTCATATAATTATACCTTTGTACTAAGGCTGTCATTGTAGCGTGTAAATGTATTGAACCCTCTGATATGATACTTTAAAGATAGTCGTTATTTAGTCAAACAAGAGTATCATACTTTCATGACAAACACAAACAACCAAAACATCCAAACAGCCTTACTCATGGTAGCCACGCTTGGCATCATGTCAGGTATTACTATCGTCTCCTCACTGCCACTCATTAGTCATACATTTTCCAACATCCCTAACATCGAGTTTCTTTCTAAACTCATGCTGACTATTCCTGCTATCATCATTGCACTATTTTCTCCTGTTGCAGGGCATATTGTCGATCGGTTTGGACGACTTAAACCTCTGTATATAGGGATATTTCTTTTTATAGTCGGTGGAAGTTCAGGGTTTTACTTGCATGACTTTTATGTCATTTTAGTGGGACGCGCCATACTAGGGCTTGGTGTTTCTCTCATTATGACTAGCTCTACCGCGCTCATAGGTGACTACTTTAGCGAAGAGATACGGCACAAGTTTATGTCCAAACAAGGCATGACCACCGCACTTGGGGGTATCGTGTTCATTACGTCTGGTGGATTGTTAGCACAGCTACACTGGTCTTATCCTTTTGCTATCTACCTCATCCCCATACTATTTGTTCCCTTTTTATTCAAGTCACTCTATGAGCCAAAAAAACACAAACATGTAGCAACACTGGAAGTAGAGACAAAACTTCTACCCGTATATGTGACTGCCTTTTTTGTGATGGTATTGTTTTATATGCTCCCCACACAATTCCCCTATCTCATCGTAAACACTCTGGGAGGCAAACCCCAAACCATCGGTTTTGTCATCGCTACTGCTATGACCTTCAATGCTCTTACTTCCATGCAATATGCCAAAATAAAAGCAAGGTTTTCTTACATAGACATCTACGCTGCGACCTTTGCCCTTTTTTCTTTGGGACTTTTCATCATCTCGCAAGCCTCCAGTATCGCTGGACTCTTTTTTGCTACAGCACCCATAGGGATGGGATTTGGACTTTTATTTGTCAATACCAATGCTTGGTTTCTCTCCCGTGTCCCTGCCCACAAAAGAGGTAAAGCAGCGGGGGTACTCACCTCTAGCTTCTTTTTAGGACAGTTTGCTTCACCCATACTTCTTGAACCTATCGTGAGTCTTTATGGTATACAAGTATTATTTTTAATCATTTCTGGCGTCTCTATATGTGTAGCATTGCTTTTGTTTGTTAAAAGGAAAGTTTCGTAAATTATAAGATAATCCCCAAATTACGCATGAAGTTTCCTGCTATAAGCTGTGCGCGTTCTTGAAACATATTGGAAATTTTAGGCACATACACTTCATCCAATGTCTCACCAAAAAGCTTAAGCCACTGCTCGAACGTTTCACGTTTTACATCTCCAAGTTTGGTATGTGGTAAAAAAAGTTGCCCCCTGTACTTGGGACTTCCAAATGCCAAAGATGTCCAAAAACCCACGATGACCTCTAAATGTGTTTTCCATGTCTCACTGTTCATATCATCACCCAATTTAGCGACAAAAAATGGTCCAACTGTCTTATCTTTGATGATTTTGGCATAAAACTTCATAACAAAGGTTCGTATATTTTCTCTAGATATTTTCTCTGCTTGCATGTTGGCTCCGATATTTATATATCAAGTTATAGCGTAAGTTAGATTTGATTGCTTTGATAGCTTTTAATCTTTCAAATGCTCTGACCAGGCACGAGGTAAATCTGCCACTTCAAACGCATCACCACCTTTGGAGTTTTTCGGAAATTTAT
>DQVJ01000220.1 GCA_015661795.1 Sulfurovum sp. | reverse complement strand
GCGGGCTTTATAGGCTCTAACTTTGTGCCTTATTTCTTAGAGAAGTATCCTCACTACCAACTCATCAACTTAGACCTACTAACCTATGCAGGTGACTTAAAAAATCTCAAAGAGTGTGAATCTAATCCTAGATATAAATTTATTAAGGGCAATATTTGTAACCGTGAATTGGTTGAGTTTATCTTTACGGAATATGACATCAAAGGTGTCATCCACTTTGCAGCAGAAAGTCATGTCGACAACTCCATTAAAAATCCTGGAGTATTTATAGAAACCAATGTAAATGGTACCTTTACCCTGATAGACGTCGCACAAAAATACTGGATGAATAAACCTTTTGAATATAAAGAGTCTTACAAAGGATGTAGGTTTCATCACATAAGTACAGATGAAGTGTATGGCACTCTAAACGAAACAGACCTCTTTACCGAAAAAACACCGTACGCACCAAATTCTCCATACTCAGCTTCAAAAGCAAGTTCTGACATGATTGTACGTTCTTACCAAGAGACTTACGGACTCAATACTGTCATCACAAACTGTTCAAACAATTATGGTCCAAAACAACATGATGAAAAACTCATCCCAACCATCATAAGAAAAGCGCTTTCTGGAGAATCTATTCCTATTTATGGTGATGGTAAAAACATCCGTGATTGGCTGTATGTACTTGACCATTGCAAAGGTATTGATCTTGTGTATCATACAGGTAAAGAAAGTAATGTTTACAATATTGGTGGAAGAAACGAAAGAACCAATTTACAGATTGTTGATGCCATTTGTACTATACTTGATGAAAAAGTACCTGCAAGAAAATCATACAAAGAACTTATCACTTTTGTAGAAGACAGAGCAGGACATGACAGACGTTATGCTATAGATGCTACAAAACTGGAAAATACACTAGGATGGAAAGCTGATGAAAATTTTGACTCTGGTATTGTAAAAACAATTGACTGGTATTTGAAGAAATATAATATGGGAAAATCAAAATGAAAATAGCCATAGCAGGAACAGGATACGTAGGTATCTCAAACGGTATTTTACTTTCACAACACAATGAAGTCGTAGCGCTAGATATAATTCCAGAAAAAGTAGAGATACTAAACAATAAAATTTCTCCTATCGAAGATAAAGAGATTAGTGAATATCTTTTACGTGATGATCTTAACTTTAGAGCTACTCTTGATAAAAAGGATGCGTACGATGGGGCCGATTATGTCATTATCTCTACTCCAACTGACTATGACCCTGAAACTAACTATTTTAATACTAAGCTTGTTGAGATCGTTATCAAAGATGTTTTAGAGATTAACCCTGATGCAACGATGGTTATTAAGTCTACGGTTCCTGTAGGTTATACCAAGTCTGTTAATGAAAAATTCAATACGACGAATGTTATCTTCTCTCCTGAGTTTCTAAGAGAAGGCAGTGCACTTCATGACAATCTTTACCCTAGTCGTATTATTGTAGGTGAAAAGAGTGAGCGCGCTAGAGTCTTTGCTGATCTTTTAGCACAGGGGGCCTTAAAAGAGAATATTGACATCTTACTAACTGACTCAACAGAAGCTGAGGCAGTTAAACTCTTCTCTAACACTTACCTTGCTATGCGTGTTTCGTATTTTAATGAGTTAGACTCTTACGCAGAGTCTCATGGCCTTAATACTAAAGATATCATTAATGGTGTTGGTTTAGATCCACGCATCGGTACACACTACAATAATCCTTCATTTGGTTATGGTGGATACTGCCTTCCAAAAGATACAAAACAGCTTCGTGCAAACTATGCAGATATACCTAGTGATATTATCGGGGCTATTGTGGATTCTAACACAACTAGAAAAGATTTTATTGCAAAAAGTATTACAGATAGAAATCCTGAAGTAGTAGGAATATATAGATTGGTTATGAAAGCAGGATCTGATAACTTTAGAGCTAGTGCAATTCAAGGAATAATGAAACGTATTAAAGCTAAAGGTATAGAAGTTGTGATTTATGAACCCACCTTTAAAGAAGATGAGTTTTATCATTCGAAAGTAATCAAAAACTTAGAAGAGTTTAAGAAAATAAGTGATGTTATTGTGGCCAATAGGTTATCTGATGATATTGCTGATGTTCATGAAAAGGTTTATACTCGTGATATTTTTGGGAGTGACAGTTGAATATTTTAGTTATCATCCCAGCACGCGGTGGATCAAAAGGTATACCTAGAAAAAACCTTAGGACATTAGCTGGGAAACCTCTTATATACTATGGAATTAAAACTTCTTTAAATTCTAAATATGCTCCCGATGTTTATGTATCTAGTGATGATGATGAAATACTTTCAATTTCAAAGCAGATAGGTGCAAAAACAATTAAGAGGAATCCAAAACTTGCAAAAGATGTAACTACATTAGACCCGGTAATTTATGATGCATATAATCAAGCTGTAGAAATTGAAAACAAAAAATATGATCTTATAATTACACTTCAACCAACATCACCACTTTTGAAATCATCATCTCTCGATAAAGCCATAGAGATCTTGGTAAATAATGATGAAATAGAAACTGTGATTGCGGCAACTGACGATACTCATCTTACTTGGAAAAAAGAAAATGATCAATTTTTACCAAATTACAAAGAACGTGTTAATCGGCAATATTTGACACCGATATATAAAGAGACAGGTGGATTTTTAATCACCCGTTCTAATGTTATTTCGGGAAAAAATAGAATTGGAAAAAATGTAGAACTTCACCTGTTAAACGATGGAGAGAATATTGACATAGATACATATGAAGATTGGAACCTTTGCGAATATTACCTAAAACGTAAAAAAATCCTTTTTGTGGTATCGGGTTATCAAGAGATCGGTCTGGGTCATGTCTATAACACGCTTCTTATAGCCAATGATATATTAAACCATAATATCGCGTTTTTGGTTGATAGTAAAAGCCAATTGGCTTATGACAAAATATCTTCTAAAAACTATACCGTTTATATGCAAAAAAATGAAAGTATCGTGGAAGACATAAAACTTCTGAACCCTGACGTTATTATAAACGACAAGCTTGATACAGAAGCATCATATATAACAGATTTAAAGTCACTACGCATGAAAGTCATTAACTTTGAAGATCTTGGGACAGGTGCAAAAGAAGCAGATCTAGTCATCAATGCGATCTATCCGGAAAAAGAGATCTTAGCAAATCATTATTTTGGACATGACTATTTTGTTCTAAGAGACGAATTTATTTTGTCTTCTCCTAGAGTTATCTCAAAAGAGGTAAAAAATGTTTTATTAACATTTGGTGGGGTTGATCCAAATAACTATACACTCAAAGTATTACAGTCAATTTACGACTACTGTATAGAAAATGGTATTAATATCTCAGTTGTTGCTGGGTTTGGGTATCAACACTATGAGTCACTAACAGCTTTTACGGATATTGCTATTTATAAAAATGCAACAGATATTTCAGACCATATGAAAAAAGCAAATCTTATTTTCACTTCGGC
>DQVJ01000074.1 GCA_015661795.1 Sulfurovum sp. | reverse complement strand
TTTTGTATATTTTTGGCGCTATCTTCAAAAGTATCTTTGAGTGCATCAAAAAATCTTTTGTTTTATTGATATCAATATTAAGTTTTCCATTACCGATGTCTACACCGATTTTCAAATAAGTCTTTATTTTCTTCTGCCATACTATTCCTTTCTTGTCTATAATAAAACGATTATTATCTTAGATTATAAAAATGCTAAGAGTGAGGCTGTGACAGCTACATTGAGTGATTCCACCCCTCTTTTCATCGGTATAGCGATACTTTTATTAGATAATGACTCTACCGTTTTACTGACACCTTCGCTTTCATTGCCCAATACAAATATGGTTTTATCATTGTAATGCTGCTCTTTAAAATGAGATGTTGCATGAGAGGAAAGTGTATAAATGTCTGCTCCGTCTTTTTTAAATTCTATAAGTGTTTCTTTGAGTTTTGAAGTTTTTATAATAGGCATTTTAAAAAGTGTCCCTGCAGATGCTTTAATTACTAAAGGGCTTATTTGTGCTGCTCCTTTTGTAGGAAGTAATATAGCATCTACATTTCCTGCAGCACAGGAGCGTATAATCATCCCTAGGTTCTGTGGATTAGTAACTCCATCAAGGGCAATGATTCGGTAATTAATATTTTTTAGCATAAACTCATTGACATTAGAAAAATATTTCAATATAACATCAAGTGCTACACCTTGATCTTGCTTGGCATTTTTAGATATACGAGCCAGTGCCTGCTTATCATGGTATTTTATTTCTATGCCTCTTGCTAAAGCTATAGATTTCATATTTTCTAATATACTTGCATCTTTATTTGACTTTGATAGATGAAGTTTATGTATAGAAACTGTTTTGTCTTCTAGTGCTTCAATCACGGCATTTCGTCCATACACAGTAAGGACTTTGTCATAAAAAGCTTTTTTTTCCAAGTATGCACTAGAATCGATCTTGCCTGAGTCTATCAAGAATGACCGTCCCATGCGATGTGTGGCTTACCATTTTCATCAAATTCTACAGCTGGCATACCCATAAGATTATATCCTGCATCCACATAGTGTATCTCTCCTGTCACACCAGAACTAAGATCCGAAAGCAAATACATTCCAGAGTTACCTACTTGATTTATAGTTACATTTTCTTTTAATGGTGCGTGGGCTTTGTTCCACTTAAGCATAAATGAAAAGTCACCTATCCCTGCAGCTGCCAATGTCTTAATAGGACCAGCAGAAATAGCATTTACTCTAATACCATCTCTTCCTAAATCTTCCGCCAAATATTTGGTGGTCATCTCCAAAGCAGCCTTTGCGATACCCATGAGATTGTAGTTAGGTATGTATTTGACCCCGCCATAGTATGAAAGTGTCAAAACTGATGAAGATGTAGAAAGTATAGGTTTGAGTTCTCTAACTACTTCTATAAGAGAATAAACAGAAATATCCATCGCTACATCAAAAGCCTCTTTACTTATGTCATAAAAACGACCACTTAAACCTTCTTTGGGTGCAAAAGCTATAGAATGTACAATAAAGTCTATCTCTCCCATATCTTTTTTCAAAGACTCTTTCAGTGCCTTAATCTCTTCGGGTTTACTCACATCACAAGGGTAGAACTTAGCACCACAGTCTAACTCTTCTGCTACAGGTGTCAATTTTTTTTCAAAACGCTCATTTAAAAATGTGATGGCTATTTCTGCACCTTGTTCTTGACACGCTTTTGCTATGCCGTAGGCAATAGACTTCTTATTTGCGATGCCTAAAATGACACCTTTTTTACCCTTCATTATCATCAAAAATCCTAAAAATTAAATTACATCATTTTATCATCATTGAGGTAAAATATAGGGGTAATTTAAAATATGAAAGAATGATATGAAAAAAATACTGATTATAAACACAGGAGGTACCTTCAATAAAACCTATAATCCTCTCAATGGTAAACTTGAAATCAACACCTATACAAATGCTTTAGATAAGATAGCCTCAAAGTGGTTTTATGATTTTGAAGTACTTCATATTATAGGCAAAGACAGCCTTGAAATGACAAACCAAGATAGACTAGAACTACTAGGTACTATCAGCCAGTCTTCTTATCACAGTTTTATAGTCATTCATGGTACTGACACGATGGATATCAGTGCAGCTTACATTGATGAAGCAGGACTTGAAAAAGAAATACTTTTTACCGGTGCTATGGTACCTTATAGTATAGACCCTGTAGAAGCCACAGCAAATTTTGCTTCTGCATATGGTTATATGCAAGCGTTAAAAAAAGATGGTGTGTATATTGCTATGAATGGTATCATTGATAAATATCATAAAATAAAAAAAGACCGTAAAAAAGGTAAATTCATTCTCTAACTATGGTTGTCTACAGTTGCCGGGATTATTTTACCTGAAGCTTGCATATCCAATGCTTTTGGATATTTCTTATAATGTACTCTCACAGCATGGGCAAGTTTTTTCTTCGTCTCATCTTCCACAGGTGTGGGTAATTCATCTGGCAAGGCTTCTAAAAGTGCCAAAATCAGTGTATCTTGAGGCTT
>DQVJ01000235.1 GCA_015661795.1 Sulfurovum sp. | reverse complement strand
GCGCTACCGAAGGTTTCTTAACTGGTCTTATAATCTTCTTCTAAGAAAAATTGATGTATCTTTCCCGCAAGTGACACGAATAGTATAGTTTTAATCATATCATTACATAGCGTATAATATATCAAAGTTTATACGTATCTCATTCCAGTTACATCACACAAATAAAGGGTTAAAATGGATTTTAGCATAAGTTATCACCCCATAACACAAGAACAAATGAAAGAGTGGTATTTTGATACTTTTGAAGATATAGGTTCAGCCGAGTCATTAAAATTAAGAATACCAAAAGAGCAATTAAAAAAACATACACTTGAAGAACTTGAAGCCTACTATAAAGACAAATATATCACTATTATGAAACGCTCTAGAGAATTAGATTATGATAATTTCAATAAATGGCATGCCTACTTTATAGCTATAGCACAAGGCTTCTTTGAAAAGTTTTACTTCGTGCATGGAAGTGCTATCTCCAGTATTATTGATCCAGAATTTCACGATACTTATGTAACAGCATGGGAAGACATCGTCCCAAGTGATTATATTGAAGATCTATACGTCAGTAAAAAGATTGATGGTGCTTTCAGTGGTGGTGCATATATCTCACCAAAACAGGTCAAACAACTCTTAAATGACTATAAAAACGATGCTAGTATCAAAGAACTTCTTGATGAACAATTTACAGATAATAAAATAGATGTACTTTTAGCTGCTCTAAACTATGCCCGTGAAAATAATCAAGGATTGCTTGAAGCAACTAAAGTGATAGACCAGAGTACAGAATTATTTGAAGAACCTTCGTGTTTTAGTAATGTTTTCAATTGTGATGTCCTCAGTGCTGCTGTGTATACCTCAAATTTAGCTAAACAATTTGATGAGATATATAAAGGAACAGGAGATTAATTCTTTGCTATCAAAAAGTATTAACGAAGAAAATATCGAAATACTTGTGAGTAATTTTTACACTTTAGTGTTGAAAGACCCACTTCTGTCTCCCTTTTTCATAGATAAACTAGGAAACAACCTTCAAGATAAAAAGTGGGTAGAACACTTACAACTTTTAACTGAATTTTGGAAGTTTGTTGCGCTTGGATACGAAGAGTACAATGGTAATCCTCTCCAGCCACACTATCATATAGAGGGTTTAAGCCGTAAAGCCTTTACCCAATGGCTATACCTTTTTCATCAAACTATAGATACAGTCTATACCCCGTCCATCGGTGAATACTTTAAACAAAAAAGTACTGATATCGCTGAAAATTTTATGCGTAAATTAAACCTATAAAACTACTATTTTATAGTATTTACCATGTTTCAATTTAACTCACATAAATGATAAACTATTTTTAAGTAAGGTATCTCTAAGTTTGTCATTGTAATTTAGGATATGATTCTTGGAAGACAAAAATTAATTTATTCAATAAAAAGTATTAATCAGTGAAAAACTAAGCAAAAACATACATTTACAATTTGCTTGTGTACCTTAATATATATTGTTAAGAAATAATGATAAATTAAATCAAAATTTTATCTCTTAACAATATATCTTTAACTTATATAATGGAGGTTTTGTAATGGAAAAACTAGTGTTATTCATTCCGTTTATACCAATTTTAATCGCTTTATTCTTAGGGTTCTTGAAACAGAAAGCTTCAATGCCTAGAGTCAGTATATTTTTCTCTTCTATAGTAGCCCTTTTGTCGCTCTATGGAACCTACTATGTTATGAGTAATGATGAGGTTATTTATGGTTTCGATGGTTTACTTGTATATAACGAGCTTTCTTCTATTCTTGTACCCTATGTAGCCATACTGGGTCTAGTTATCCGTAAATTTGCTACCAAATATATGTGGGATGAACCTGGATATCAAAGATTTTTTATACTTCTAAACTTTATTTTTTCAGCCATATACTTACTTGTCATGAGTAACAACCTTATTATCCTTACCATTGCATGGCAACTTATGAGTATCGCACTTTATCTACTTATTACCTTTAATGTTGAATCAAAATCTGCCATTAAAAATGGTGGTTGGACTATGTTAACCCATAAACTAGCTGACCTCTTTTTTATTGTTGCAGTGGTACTTACCTACAAAACATTTGGAAGTTTTGATTTGTCAGAACTTAGCCAGACATGGCTAAAGATGTCTGAAGCTGGTTCTATCGATGATCCTATGATTTATATTATTGGTTTCTTATTCTTATTTGCAGCCATGATGAAATCTGCCATTATGCCTTTTCATCTTTGGCTACCTTATACCTCCGAAGCCCCAACACCAGTATCTGCTCTTATGCATGCTGGGGTAGTCAATGTGGGGGGTATCCTGCTAAATAAAATGGCATTTTTATTACTCTTAACCCCTGCAGTGTTAAACGTTGCCTTTTTGATGGGTTTAGTAACAGCTATAGTCGCATCTATTCTCATGTTGGCCGTCTCAGATATCAAACGTTCATTAGGTTACTCAACTGTAGGACAAATGGGATACATGATTATGGAAGTAGGATTAGGAGCCTTTAGTCTTGCTATCTATCACTTAATGGTGCATGGTATCTTTAAAGCTTCTTTATTCTTGGAGTCTGGGTCACTTATTAACATGGCTAGAAAAGCACCCAATGTTGCGAAGCGACTCTCCCATGAACTCTTTTGGGAAGAAAAACCACAATATAACAGTAAAAACATGTTCCGTCTCATCGCTATATTTACGGTACTCCCCGTCATCGTATTTATAGGTGTCAAATATGCAATTACCGATGAGTTTATAGAATTCAATGCTGCTATTGTTATCTTAGCATTTGCCTGGCTCACCGGAACACAACTCTTTTTATCCTTCTTCGAGATTTCCAAGGCAAACTCCCCTAAGATTATTCTTACCTTGATAAGTTCGTTTATTATTGTCTTTTTTACTTATGAATTTGTAGGATTATCTCTTGAACATTACTTATATGGGGAATATGGTATACGATTCTTTGAAGTAGCTACAATGAATGTAACCTCAGGTATGTCTATCTTTATGTTGGCACTTATTTTAGGGGTTGGTTGGCTTTTTACGTATAAACAACATTATGTCAATATACCTATAGGGGAACACAAACCTAACAAAGTAAAATGGCGGTCATACAAGTTACTGGCAAAAGAAGGCTACATTTCAGATATGTATGTCAAATATTTTAAAATATTTTAAGGAGAAGAAGGCATGTTAACAAATTTCATTTTACT
>DQVJ01000050.1 GCA_015661795.1 Sulfurovum sp. | reverse complement strand
TGTTTCTGCTTTATTGGCAGCTTCTACAAGTTTATTGAATTGTGCCATTTCTTTTGTATTAGTATATTTTACAGTCAAAAACTTAATCACATCTTCATTGATTTTAAGATTTCTTTCAAGCTCATGTATAACTACACCTTCAGCCTTATAAAAAAGAACAGTATAGTAGCCTCTATCATTTTTCTGTACAGGATATGCAAGTTTTCTCATACCCATATCATTGGTACCGACAAGTTCAGCACCTTCTTTAGCAAGTACATCTTTCACTTTTGTGATTTGTGCAGCTATTTCTTCTTCTGTAAGTGTAGGTTTGACTACAAACAGTGTTTCATAACAATTCATATTATTTCCTTTTGGTTTGATAGCCCATTAAAAATGCGGGTATTGGTCTCATTTACGATAGCCCGTCCAAAAATGAGCAAGAATTTTGGAAACGATATAGTATAATAATGTCTCTTAAGCACACATTAGTTAATTAGCCACCTATTCTTTTACCTATTTTTTTTGATATTAATACATTATTTTGTATCATCTGTATCAGATAAGATAAAAAAGGATTAAATGATGCATAGAAGAAATTTTTTGCGAGTATCTGCAACTTCAGTAGCTGTTTTAGCTGTGGCACCATCACTTGTAACGCAAAAACTTTACGCAGAGAATGGAAACTTATTTCAAACCTTTGAAAAAGTTCAACTTAAAGATGCAGAAGGAAATGCATTAAAATCTAATACTTTGGTAGCAGAAGAAAATTATGTATTTAATTATCCGCATGTTGGGACTCCTGCGATTATGGTAAATCTACTATCATCTACCCAAAAGAATATAAAGTTAAAAGCAGAAGATGGTACCGAATATATTTATAGTGGGGGTGCAGGTGTAAATGGTACTATAGTGGCTTATTCAGCGATATGCCCACATCAGCTTACACATCCTCAACCAGAGATGAGTATGTTTCAGTATGTTTCAGAAAAAGGCAAAACATTGGCTTATGATAAAGGAGGTGTATTTGTCTGTAGTTCACATCTCTCAGCATTTGAACCAAAGCAGGGAGGGAAGGTCGTGGGTGGCCCAGCAAATGAAGGTTTGGCTTCTATTGTTTTAGAAATTGATGAAGACGATAACATTTGGGCTGTTGCAGTATTGGGTCCTGAAAAATTCCAAGCTTATTTTGATGCGTTTAAAGATGAATTTAAAAAATTCTATGGAAATAGAAGAAAAGCAAAAAAACTTGTAAAAGAAAAAGCTGTAGTAAAAACACTAAAAAACTATTCTGTAGATATTATACAATCGTAATGTTCTTAAAGAAACATGATGTATAGTAAAATAACTATATATCATGTTTAAAATAACTTCATGATATCATCTTGATTTAACCCTGTATCCATTAGTTACTGCTTTAAAATCATTGTCGAATAATTAAAAAGAAAATAGTTAAGTCGGAAGAATTTTGATACAATAAATATAACTTTATTTAATGTAAAGAAATCCGCAAAATCTAATTTTAGGAGATAAAAGTATGGCAATGGACAGAAGAGATACATTTAAACTAGCAGGTGTCGCTGCAGCTGCAGTAGCAATACCAACGATGGCAGTCGCTAGTGAAAAAAAAGCAGAGACGAAGACAAATGGTAAATCAGTAGTTATCGTGGGTGGAGGTTTTGGTGGTTTGACTATTGCAAAAGCACTAAGAAAAAAAGACAATACTTTAGATGTAACAGTCATCGAGAAAAAAGATATGTTTATGGCTTGCCCATTCTCAAATGCTTTGCTTGGTGGACTTGATAATGTAACTCTAGATACCTTTGTAGGGGATTTCTATCAGCCAGCTACAAAATATGGGTACAGTTTTGTAAATGCCGAAGTCACATCAATTGATAGAAAAGCAAAAACTGTGACAACTACATCTGGAGATATTGGGTATGATATTCTTGTACTTTCTCCAGGGATTGCTTATGACTATGAAAAACAATTTCCAACATGGTCAAAAGAGAAAATTGCTCATGTATCACAAGCCTGTCCCGCAGCACTAATGCCAGGGAATGAGCATATCGCACTAAAAAGGCAACTGGATAATATGGATGATGGTAATGTTATCATCGTACCACCGGCAAAAGGTAAATACAGATGTCCTCCAGCACCATACGAAAGAACAGCGATGGTTGCGAATTATATGAAAAATGAAGGTATCAAAGGTAAAGTCATTGTACTTGATACGCGTAATGGTAAATTTGCCAAAGGTAAAGCATTTAAAGAATCTTGGGAAGATTTATTCTCAGATATTATCGAGTATAAAGGTCTTACAGAAGTCACGGATGTTGACCCAGTAGCCAAGACAATCACATATACTGAATATAAAGATGTTGATGATGAAAAAGGTGTAAGTAAAACTGAAACATATGCAGTATGTAACCTTATCCCTATTAATAAATGTTCACCTGTGATTACCATGGCTGGTATCGAGGCAAATGGTGCAGGTTATGCAATGATGGATGGTTATAGCTTCAGATCTAAAACTGACTCAAGTGTTTATGTTATTGGTGACGCGGTTACGCATAAAATTCCACCATCTGGACAAACAGCAATCTGGGGAGCACATAGAGCTGCAGGACAGATTGTGGATCAACTTAACAATAAAGTTTCTGATACGAAAGTAGGACTTCCTGCAAAAGCAGCCAATGTATGTTTCTCAATGGTAGGTGGCAAACCAGAAGAGGCAATCATGGTAACACATACCTTCTCGGCTGATCCAAGCGGTGTACTAAAAGGAAAAGGAAATGTTCCTAAGCCAAAGGATGGAAATGGTAAATTTAGATCCAAAGGTACTGCCAAAGCTACTAGAGAGTGGTTTGGTGGAGTTATGAGAGAAATGTTCTCTTAATCTAGATAATCTGTATGATTATATGTACCCCTCTTTCGTTTTAACGCTGGGGGTGCGATTATTTACGCGAGTAAACGCTTTTACCCAAATTATAAAATCTAAGCACATTTAATCATAAATCTTTATCTATTGAAGTATTTTTTTATATAAACTTTTATTTGCTACAAATATCCCTGCAGTTTTATCAACATACTGTAAAGTAAAACTTCTTTTTGTGTAGCAGGGGCTTTTTTAATAGCCAATTCACACTCAAGTAAATGTTCAAATATTTTTAACAGTGATGCAGACTTTACACGAAGTGCAAGCTGTGCTTTTTGTTCTTCTATCTGTTTAGGCAATTTATATCCTAAAATTGCAGTAGAATCTATGTGTCCATGGAGTTTGATATAGGCATGAAATAAAAATATCTGGTTCACAAAATACTGTGTAGAACGAAGTAATGAAGCCTCATCTTCTCCAATATCTAAAAGTTTGGTAATGGTATCCGTAATAGGTTTTTTGTTAAAGAGGTCAATGAGTAATTGTTCTGTAGCTAAGGGAGCTGTAGAGTAGACCAGTCTATCTATGTCTTTTCCTGTGACTTTTATGCCAAGTATAGCTAGTTTTTCTAGTTCGTTAGCACAAAGTGCTAGATTGTTGTTGAGTACGAGCATGAGATGTTGTAGGGCATAGTGGTCTATGTCTAGCTGTATGGCTTGTGCTTTTTGTTGAAGCATAGCTACACCATCACGAATGTTAGGCTCAAAAAACCGTACCCATACCCCACCTTTTTTGTCTGTAAAAGCTGCCTGCATGGAGCGCGCATCTTTAGCTGCTCCTGCATAGCCATAGAGGAAGTAATTGTCAGGATTTTTGTTCGCCAATGTTACAAGGGCATCCAACTCTTTTTTAGGTATCTTCTTCTCATGTTTCACTACCACAAGGTTCGTTCCCCCAAAGAGAGAGGTTTGAGACAAAAAGCTCTTAGCTTGTTCAAAGTTCCATTCATCATGATAGAGTGAGAGCATGGAGTCTTTGGCATCTAGGGTTTTGATGTAGTGGTTGATGTAATGGTCTACCAGATAGTCATTTTCACCATAGAATAGTACGGCTTTTGGGACTACTTGGCGAAGTTTTTGGTCAAATTCTCTTTGGTACATTACAACTCCATCTCTTCTTTACTCAACTTCTCCATCATCTCAGTCATAATCACAGCTTGAGCAATATTCACTTCGCTTATCTTCACCCGTATTTTATCAAAGAGCATCACGTTATCTCCATGAAGATTCACCGTGATACCTTTGATGTCTCCTAGCAGTACCGCTTTTGCAGATTCACCTGCTTCTACTATCTCTGCATCGAAGACTTCGCCTAAGTGTTGTTTTGCCCAGCGGGAGAATTTGCGGTCTCTAAAGTCCCATTCACATTTGGT
>DQVJ01000077.1 GCA_015661795.1 Sulfurovum sp. | reverse complement strand
TCACATATTTTTTCCTTTAAGAAGATTTTTAACTTATTTATACTATATTGACATTATCAAACCTCTCGGGGCGCTGACATCTTTGTAAGAGGATGTTTGGCTGAGATAAGCAGTGATGCTAGTCCCGCTGAACTTGAACTGGTTAAGACCAGCGTAAGGAAGAGATTGTGATTCTACAACAAGTGGATAACTTGACTACTTTTAAAGTAATGAGATTATCCACTTTACTTCGTACGACACTTCTCTCTTTTCGTATTTTAATTATTATGAAAGAGAATTATTATGACAAAAGCATTTAAAGACAAATTTTCGACATCAAACGATGAACTCACACGTGAGCCGTTTCCTGCCTCTACTAAAGTATACCTAAAAGGTGAAATTCACAAAGACATTCGTGTCCCTGTAAGAGAAATACTCCTTGGCAATGAAACAAAACTACGTGTATATGACACTTCTGGACCATACACTGACCCTACAGTTGAAATCAATGTAGATGAGGGAATCCCTGCTATTCGTAAAGAGTGGATAAAGGGGCGTGGTGATGTAGAAGAGTATGAAGGTCGCATTATGGCACCTAAAGACAATGGGTATTCTACAGATGAACAACTTGAATTTGTGACTGCCGGAGCAACGGGACTGGTACGTACACCTTTACGTGCTAAAAAAGGTAAAAATGTATCTCAAATGTGGTATGCACGTCAAGGCATCATCACCCCTGAAATGGAGTTTATCGCATTAAGAGAAAACCAAGATGCAGCCATGAGAGAAGAGTATCTTATGGATGAAGAGCGTGAAGCAAGACTCAAAGGTGAAAACTTTGGAGCTAACTTACCAGAGCAAATCACGCCTGAGTTTGTGCGTAAAGAAGTTGCAGAAGGTCGTGCTGTTATCCCATGTAACATCAACCACCCAGAAGTAGAACCTATGATTATAGGACGTAACTTCTTGGTAAAAGTCAATGCAAACATCGGGAATTCAGCGACTACTTCAAGCATCGCAGAAGAAGTTGAAAAGATGGTATGGTCTACACGTTGGGGTGGAGATACGGTTATGGATTTGTCTACAGGTAAAAACATCCACACGACACGTGACTGGATTTTACGTAACTCTCCAGTGCCTATCGGTACTGTGCCTATTTATCAGGCTTTGGAAAAAGTAAACGGCATTGCTGAAGACCTTACTTGGGAAGTGTTTAGAGACACACTTATAGAACAAGCAGAGCAAGGGGTAGATTACTTTACTATCCATGCGGGCCTTCTTTTACACCATGTACCGATGACTGCAAAGCGTGTGACAGGTATCGTTTCACGTGGTGGTGCTATTATGGCGAAGTGGATGATACACCATCATAAAGAAAACTTCTTAAACACACACTTTGAAGAGATCTGTGAGATTATGAAGACTTATGATGTGACTTTCTCTCTAGGAGATGGTTTACGTCCAGGCTCAGGAGCAGATGCCAATGATGAAGCACAGTTTGGTGAGCTAGAAGAGCTAGGACGTTTGACCAAGATAGCATGGAAACATGATGTACAAACCCTCATAGAAGGCCCTGGTCACGTACCAATGCACATGATAAAAGAAAATATGGACAAGCAACTAGAAGTCTGTCATGAAGCACCATTTTACACACTTGGGCCTTTAACAACTGACATTGCCCCTGGGTATGACCACTTTACATCAGGTATAGGGGCTGCGATGATAGGATGGTACGGATGTGCCATGCTTTGTTACGTCACACCAAAAGAGCATTTAGGTCTTCCAAACAGAGAAGATGTTAAAGAGGGACTCATCACCTATAAAATAGCAGCGCACGCAGCAGATGTGGCTAAAGGGCACCCGGGTGCACGTGCTAGAGATGACGCGATGAGTCTTGCTAGATTTGAATTTAGATGGGTAGACCAGTTTAACATCGGTCTTGACCCTGAACGTGCAAGAGAGTATCATGATGCGACACTTCCTATGGAGGCTGCTAAAGTAGCACACTTTTGTTCTATGTGTGGCCCTAAGTTTTGTTCTATGAAAATTTCTGCTGAAGTACGTGAGTACGCAGATGAGTTAGGTACAGATGTAGAGTCTGCAAAACAAACGGGTATGGATGAGATGTCAGAGAAGTTTAAAGAGATGGGTTCTGAGGTTTATGTTGAAGCAGATAAAATAACAAATGCATAAATAATATTGCCGAAGATATCTCTTCGGTAACGGAACAAAGAAGGAGTATCATGAACATTGGTATCGCAGGTATTGGTCTTGTAGGAAGAGTTTTAGCATTAAATCTGTTACGTCAAGGGCATACTCTTACACTTTTTGATGAAGACGCAGCTTATGGTGATAAAGCAGCAGGTATGACTGCTGCTGGGATGTTAGCAGTTTTTGCTGAATTAGAAAGTGCGGAGTCTGTGATATTTGAGCACGGGAATCGTTCTATTGTGCTTTGGCCTGATTTATTAGAGCAAGTGGGTATTTCTGATGCCTATCAACAAACAGGCAGTATTATTACGGCACATCCACAAGACTATAATGAACTAGATCATTTTATCGAAACGCTCAAATCTAAAGTACCGGAAGCCTCAGAAATAAAACTTTTAGACAGGAGAGAACTCACACAGCTTGAACCAGACTTGGCACAGCATGCCAAAGCCTTTTTTATCCCACAAGAAGGGCAGGTAGATGCACAACGTTTTATGCAAGCGTCAAGTTATTATTTGATGAGACATGATAAGGTAAAATGGCACCAGAATACAAAAGTCTCTGATATCTCTAGCGGGAGTATTGTGATAGAAAAAAAAGTGCATCATTTTGATTGGGTATTTGATGCCCGCGGTTTAGGTGCAAATGAACAAGTAGAAAATTTACGTGGCGTAAGAGGAGAAGTGCTTTGGTTAGATGCTCCTGAAGTAAACATCACCAGACCCACACGTATGTTACATCCTCGCTATAAGATTTATATCGTTCCTCGAGAAAATAACCGATATGTGATAGGTGCCACAGAAATAGAAAGTGAAGACAAAAGTTCTGTATCGGTACGGTCATCTTTGGAATTATTGTCAGCAGTATATAGTATGCACTCTGGATTTGGAGAAGCACGTATCGTTAAGATGCTCACAAATTGTAGACCTACATTAAGAGATAACTTACCTAAGATAGAACATGGTGAGAAAACAACACGGATTAATGGTCTTTATAGGCATGGATATTTGTTGGCCCCTGCCATAGTAGAAAAAGCATTAAAGGAAGGAGTTTTAAAATGATTGAAGTAATTGTAAACGGGAAAAGAACGAAAATTTCAAGTGGCTTAAATATAAAAGAAGCTATCACAGCACTTGAGTATAAAGGTGAAGGGTTTGCCTTGGCACTCAATGGTACCTTTGTGGCAATCTCTACCTATGAAACAACTATCGTAAGAGAGAATGACAGTATAGAAATACTCGCACCTGTTCAAGGTGGATAAGATGACTAAGTTTATTGAGGCACAAGCAGATACATGGGAAATAGGTGGGAAAACTTTAAATTCCAGGTTGCTTATAGGTTCTGCACTTTACCCAAGCCCTGCAAATATGGAAGAAGCCATCAAAATCTCAGGTGCCCAGATTGTCACTGTTTCCTTACGTCGTCAAGCAGCAGGGGATACGACATCTAAAGGGGGTAACCAGTTTTGGGACATTATCAAATCTATAGGGATAGAAGTACTTCCAAATACAGCAGGTTCACACTCTGCTAAAGAGGCGATTACAACTGCCCAGATGGCACGAGAAGTTTTTGGTACAAATTGGGTCAAACTAGAAGTGATAGGTGATCAGTACAATTTACAACCAGACCCTTTTGAGACAGTAAAAGCAGCAGAGATTCTTATCAAAGAAGGTTTTGAGGTATTTCCTTATACGACAGATGACTTGGTAGTGGCTAAAAGATTAGCAGATGTTGGATGTAAAATCATTATGCCATGGGGTTCTATGATAGGCTCAGGTAAAGGGCTCATGAATCCAGATAACTTGCTGGCTATTCGTAAACAGTTTCCTGAACTGAAACTCATTATTGATGCAGGTATCGGTAAACCTTCACATGCGACACAAGCGATGGAGCTTGGGTATGATGGGGTGCTCCTTAATTCTGCGATTGCTCTTGCTCAAGATCCTGTGAAAATGGCAGATGCGTTTAGAGTTTCTGTAGAAGCGGGACGTTTGGGATATGAGGCTGGAGTGATGAAAGAACGTGAATTTGCAAGTCCATCTACACCTACGGTAGGAACGCCATTTTGGCATCAGTTTAAGGATTAAGATGAAGTTTCCAAAATGTGACGATACTCCCCTGGGTATTTACCCCGTTGTAGACAGAGCCTACAAACTAAGACCTCTTTATGAAGTAGGCATCACCACAGCACAACTGCGTACAAAAGACAAGTTTTCAGGACAAGAGCTGGAAGATGAAGTGATAGAAGCTATTAACATATCAAAAGAATATAACGCACGTTTTTTTCT
>DQVJ01000056.1 GCA_015661795.1 Sulfurovum sp. | reverse complement strand
CTATTTTCTTTGCAGCACCAGTAGAAAAATATTTAAGAAAAAAAATAAGCCTCTTGGGTGTGAGCCATTTAATAGCACTGAGTGGCTTTCATTTGGGTATCTTATGGGGATTGGTATATGGACTTCTCTATATCTTATATAAACCTTTGCAACAAAAATACTTTCCTTATCGCCATGCTCTTTTTGATGTAGGCTTAGTGGCGATGTTAAGTTTAGGAATATACTTATGGTTTGTAGATTTCCCTCCTTCTTTAGTCCGTTCGTATGCTATGGTTCTTGTGGGTTGGATAGTACTTTTGTTGGGTATGGAATTACTTAGTTTTATGCTCTTAACTACGATTATAGTGGCTCTTTTGGCTCTTGCCCCTTCGTTGCTGTTCTCTCTTTCTTTTTGGCTTTCTGTTGCAGGTGTTTTTTATATTTTTTTACTTTTACACTATACACAACAGTATAGTACATGGTTTATCAGTTTTATTTTTATACCTTTGGGTATTTTTATTTTTATGCTCCCTATAGTCCATTATATTTTTGGGGTGACAACTGTATATCAACTTTTGTCACCCCTGTTGTCAATACTCTTTATTCCTTTTTATCCTTTGGTAATTGTATTACATTTACTGGGACTTGGAGATGTATTTGACCCTCTATTACTTTGGTTGTTTTCTTTGCCTATGGAAAGCAAAGATAACCTTTTACCACTATGGATAATGGTACTCTATGTAATGTTATCATTAGGGGCGATATGGAGTAAAAAAATATTTTTTATAACGCTTGGTTTAGCGATGTTATATATGCTCTATCTCTTCATGCCTATTGAGCAAATCACAAAACTTTAATCCGTGAATGAAAATTGCCCATGAGATATAAATCCATAAAAAGAAAAAGAGCAATGTACTGATACTTCCATAGATACTTGCATAGGTTTTGTTATGTACTACATAAAAAACAAAAGCACTTTTGGACAGATACCATATCAGTGAAGCGATAAATGAACTTATGACAGCGGCTGAGACCTCTATATGGGTGTTGGCTGAGAGTTGATAAGCAACATAAAACATCATCCATACAATAAGATAAGGCAAAAAGGTGTATAGATGTATAATACTTGTGATGCTGGATTTATCTAAGTAACCTTGGATAAAAGTAGAAATATAAAAAGAAAAAGCCATAAGAATAGGCATAATCAGAACTAGCAGTAAATAGGCTTTCAGTGCCTGAAAAGCTGTACGTGTAGGTACAGAAAAAATATCATTCACGATATAATCATAATTTTTAAAAAACATAATGGCAGCAAAAGTAACATATACAGCCCCCATATATCCCAACTTATCAGAATTTTCTATAAAGGTGTTGATATATTCCATAATGACTTTGGAATCTGTAGGCATGAGGTTTGAAAAAATGAGTTTTTCTACTTTATGATAGATAGAATTAAAAAGAGGCATTTGGGTAAAGATAGAGAGCATAATGACCAAAAAAGGGATAATAGAAAACAAGGTACTCCAACTTAAAGAGGAAGCATAATGTCCCAACTTATCGTCAAAAAGGTCTGTAATAAAGTCTCTTATGAAGAGATAATAGTTTCTAAAAATAACTTTTAGTCTAGTATTTCGTTGCATAGTGGACTCTATTTCTCTTTGTCAAATGTGTTTACTAGATAAAAGCTAATTTGGCAGTCCCATTTTCCCAGGATTTAAAATATTGTTAGGGTCAAAGGATGCCTTGATACTTTTAAACAGATTAAGCTCCATATCATTAAAAGCAATGCCCATAAATGGTGCTTTTGAGGTACCTATACCATGCTCACCAGAAAGTGTACCCCCCATATCAACTACCATTTGGAAAATTTCTTCTATAGCTTCATGACCTTTATGTAGCTCTTCTTCGTTGGAACCGTCTACCATGACATTTACATGGATGTTCCCATCCCCAGCATGTCCAAAACATGGTACCTTAAAGCCGTATTTTTCACCGATTGCATAGATGGCATTAAGCGCAGCAGGAAGCATACTGCGTGGTACTGAAATGTCTTCATTGAGTTTTTTACTTCCAAAAATAGTAATGGAAGGTGAGGCATTACGTCTGGCGTACCAAAGCTCATTTCTATGTTTTTCATCATGGGCTACAATGAACTCTTGTGCATTATTTTCTTTGAAAGACTGCTCCAATGTTTCAAGTTGGAATGCAACCTCTTCAGGGACATTACCATCAACATCACCGATGAGCAGTGCACCTGCATCAGCAGGTAAGTCAATACCAAGTTTTTCTTTCAATGCTTGCACAACTAAAGCGTCCATAAATTCCATAGCAACAGGGTTTGCCCCAGCAGCTAGAGATTTGAAGACGGCATTCATAGCATCATCTACAGAAGGGAAAATGCCCATATACCCTTTGGTAAGTTTAGGTTTTGGTATGAGTTTGAGAGTGATTTCTGAGAGGACAGCAAGTGTTCCTTCAGAGGCAATAAGAATACCGGCTGTATTATAACCTGCCACATCTTTAATGGTACGTTTACCTGCACGAATAATGTCCCCATTGGCTCGTACAGCACGTAAAGCCATAACATAGTCTTTGGTAATACCATATTTTGCTGCACGCATACCCCCGGCATTTTCAGCAACATTGCCTCCAAGTGTTGAATACTCTTCACTTGCAGGATCAGGCGGATAAAAAAGTCCTACTTCTTCAACGGCTTTTTGCAAATCCATATTGATAACACCAGGTTGTACAACAGCAACCATATTTTCCATGTCAATTTCTAGAATTTTATTCAT
>DQVJ01000032.1 GCA_015661795.1 Sulfurovum sp. | reverse complement strand
CTCTTCCGATCTCATATTTTGCACTCATTTGTGCTCCTATTTTTAAAATTCACCAGATACTAAAAAGTAACTGGCTTAACAAATTATAGCTTTTTGGAAAAAAAAGTCAAATTATACTAATTTTATATACTTTTTATATAAAAATGTGCATTTATTTAAAAAATACTGCTATAATTTATCCATAAAAAGGAGTTAGTTATGGATAAACGCATTAAACGTATATATAGTGAGTTATACAAAACACCAAGAAAAAAGAAATATTTAGCAGAATTATTTGATGTCAATCCAAAGACTATTGAGAATACAATTAATAAATATCCAGATGATATTGTACTTGATAAAGAACTTGGTGCATACCGATTTAAAACTTTATTACCAAAATATATACCTCATGATATTTTCTTTACATTATTTCAAGGAAGTATAGGAAATGAAATTATTAAAAATGATTTTTTATCACTCTCCAAAATGATTAATTTAGAAGAAGATCTCAATTTCCCAATGATTCCTACTCAAGGATTATCTAGCTTAGCACAAAAAATAATTATGGCAGAAGTTGCAATCAACTCTAATTGTATTGTTCAACTAGATTATCTTGGGAATTCAAAACCCTTAGAAAAAAAATATATTAAGCCACATAAAATAATTGCAACAGGATTTACTTACTACCTTTATGTAAGTTACGATAGCAGAAATCAAGAAAACATAGGAGCATTTAGATCTCTTGCATTTAATGGAATGCATAGCTTGTCTCCTCTTGAATATCTAAAAAATGAAACCTTTTTAATGGAAGGTAGTGGAAATGCCTTTGGTCTAATCAGCAAAGAGAAAAGTATCACATTGAAACTTGAAGCTGCTAGCGCAAATTACTTTAAAAGAGAAGGTCAATTTAATAAAGAAAATTTTGATTTTATTTCAGAAGAGATCGATGGCAGTGTCATTATGAAAATGTATTATAACAATATACAAGAAGTAGTAAAGCTAATTCAATCATGGATGCCACTGATCAGTGTTCACGACAATGAGACAATTACAGACGAAGTATATAGAACTATTTTAGAAAATGCTAAAAGGCTGACAAAGGAAATAATATGATTACACTAAGTGATATAAAACAAGAACATAAATATGCAATTCAAATTATTGATAATCTATCATCTCAGTTAGCTACAGAACGATTTCACAGTGAAACAAAAAGTAAACTAATTGATGAGCTTAACTACTGGAATACAATTCAGCACTATCTTTTAAATAAATACAAGACCATGGAAAACATTAGCAAAAAGTCATGACCATAGATTTTTAAGATATTTACATCAGTTCATGAAAGGAACAACATGAGACTTAATAATATTAGAATGATAAACTCTGGGAACTTTTCTCTTGCCAATTTACTGCTTGATGCAGATTCAATTCAACTTGCAGGAAGAAATAATAAAGGTAAAACCTCTCTCCTGTGGACATTACTCCTCTTATTTGTTGTTGACAGAAAGCAGGCAACTCACTCAGACTATCAACTAAAAGAGTCTCTGCATTTCTACTTTAGAGATCCCGATAAAAGCTATATTATTTTTGAAGGCTTTGATGAAAGACAAGGTTATTTTTATATGCTCTTAAAACGAGATGGTGATACCATAAAATATTATTTTGTTAAGGGGAAGTTTGAAGAAGAATATCTAATTCGAAATGACAAAGTATTGTCGTTTCAAGAAGTATTAGAAAACCCTTTAACAGGTATTGGTGCACCCCTTAAAGATATAACGGAAATTTTAGCAAAAACCATAACATCCAAAAGAGGAGAAGTTGGTTTTCTTCGATTAGAAAACAAGACAAACAGTAAACGTTTTTCCCAACTCTATAAACATCTATTTCGAGTATCCAAAAATGATGATGACTTATTAAAGAATGGTATTCTCGTTGTACTAGGTCTTCAAAATGAGCAAATAGATTTTGGTAATGAAATTGGACATGATGAAAGAGCAAAATGGAACAGAGAAAAAAAGGAACTTGAAGGACTTAGAAAGGTCAAAGCACAACTAGATCCTATCAAGGGGAAAAGAGATGCCTTTGAAAGTAAAAAAGTTAAGCTAAAATCTGAAGTAGTTAAACATGAGAATATTGACTTCAGACGAATTATTGAAAAAACTAAACAAGATAAACAGTTAAGAATCAAAGAGATCCAGCAAAAAGCAGATGAACTAAAATCCATAAATGGTAAAAAAGGTGTAGAACTATCAAACAAGGAGACATCTATAAGGACTATCACAAAATTAGAAACTTATTTGTCTCAAGCAAACAAAAAACTAGAAGAAGCTCTTTCCTATGGAGAAGAAGGTTGGGTGAAACAAGAAATAAAAAATGCTATTGAGAAGAGGGAAGCAGTCAATAAAATACTGAAAAATTTAGACACCGTAGCATCTAAAGAAGAAATTGAAACAAAACTCAAAAAAACAGAAACTACTTTAAAGCAAATCAAAAAATACATTGAAAACCAATCTGATTTACTACTTATGAATATCTCTGATTCCAAAGAAGATATCGCTCTTGCAAATACACTTCTATCAGATGAAGTAAAGACACTACACAAGGACAAAATACTTAGCCAAATGTCATCAAAATCTGATAAAAGTTTTTCATTTAATGGGTCTACAATTGATATTAGCTCTATTTCTATAAATAAAATTCCAACACGCGAAGAAAAAGTAAAAGAGCTTAAAGAGATACAAGATAAATTCGATGCCTTAAGGGAAATGGAAAAAAAATATGATGAAAAAGAGCAGCTACTTGAAAAATATAATAATGCTGACAAAGAAGTGGATACGGCTAAAAGAAAACTTACAGAGATACATCATATTGAGAAATACAAAAAAGAGATATTAGGGCTTAATTCAAAGTCTAAAAAAGAAAAAGAAAAGCAGACAAATATTATTAACAATATTAAAACCCTAGGAGAACAAGAAAGTACTTTATCTGGTGAAATACAAGATATCAAGGACTCTTTCCCTGAAATTGACAACATGAATGAAGAAATCGGCAGATTTTACTTAAACTATATCTCAGCATGTAGAACTGTTTCTATTAAGCCTTCTTCTGCAGAACTTTTTTCAATAGAAGATACTTATACCCATGTGCAAAAGCATTTTTCTCTGCTAAATAATGCCGTAGACTTATTGCAACAAAAAGAATTCGAACTAGAACAATCTATAGAATTAGCAAAAATAGAATTAAGAGGTGTAGAAATTAGAGGAGAAACACCTGATGAGCTTATAGCATTCCTAGATGAAAAATGCTATGGATTAGAAATAGCAGAGAAAGATTTTGGTGAAATGGTAAAGGCTAGTTTTCATATCTTTTTTCAAAGAATTAAGAGATTCCTTGAAGAACTTGATGCAATACAAACATACACAAATCAAATTAATCGAATCATATCAAAATATACAATATCTGATCTTTCAAATGTAAAAATTATTATGGAAAAAAACGAAGAGCAAATTGATATCTTAAAA
Organism: Sulfurovum sp.; assembly: GCA_015661795.1. GTDB lineage: Bacteria > Campylobacterota > Campylobacteria > Campylobacterales > Sulfurovaceae > Sulfurovum. The sequence continues at coordinate 201 of DQVJ01000032.1, read as the reverse complement.
CGTATCAATAGTGAAGAAATAGAAGTAACATTTTCTTTTGAGGAACAAAATGAAGAGATGATGAATAGTGATGATTTTTTTGAAAACTACCTGCGTAAAGAAAAAATTATCCATCTATCAGATCTATTCAGTATCAATACTGAAAGAGAGAAAAATGATAAAAAAGAAGCTAGTAAACAATCAAATGGAACTGAACGAATG
>DQVJ01000221.1 GCA_015661795.1 Sulfurovum sp. | reverse complement strand
CATTTGCACCGATAGAGCATCCCTTTTTAAGAAGTGTCTTTTTAAACTCTTCTTTTCTTTGAATGAAAGCCCTTGGGTTAATGACATTGGTAAAAACCATAGATGGACCCAAAAAGACATCATCTTCTACTTCAACACCTTCGTAAATGGAGATATTATTTTGCACTTTAACACTCGAACCTATGGTTACTTTTGGACCCACGACACAATTTTGTCCAAACGAGCAGTTCTCACCTATCGTTGTATAAGAGAGAATATGTGAAAAGTGCCATATCTTTGTGTTGTCTCCAATAGTCACATTATCATCTATATAAGATGATTCATGGGCAAAGTAGTCAGCCATTAGCCAAGTACTTTCTTGCAAAAAGGATGATACTCGCCTTTTAGTCCAAGGGGTGTAAGATTTCTAATGGTAGACACAGTGTTAATAGAACCATATGCTTCATCTAGACCAAAACCATTGCCTTTTAAAATCTCTTCATAACTCCTTGTATGAAGATCTGTAAAACCACCAGAAAATTCCATCTCTTCCCCATCCACAGTAATGGATCTATAGGTTCTTTGACCTTCTGCCTTTACCTCTTCAGGGATATAGTCATAGTTTACAGAAAGAAACCATCTGACGTTTGCATGTTTAAGTTTAAATCCTCCAGCGTTAGCATCTGGTGTTTTTAGGTGTACAATATTTTCTTCCACCTCCCCAAATATCCAACAGAGCATGTCGTAGAAGTGCACACCGATATTCGAAGCAATGCCACCTGATTTTGATTGATCACCCTTCCATGAAGTAAAGTACCATTTACCTCTAGAAGTTAAGTAAGTAAGGTCGATATTGTATGTTTTATTTGGATTATCTATCAGTTCTTTAGTGACTTTTTCTTTGAGGGCAATAATAGAAGAATGTAAACGAAGTTGTAAAATGTTATACACTTTTTTCCCTGTCTCTTCTTCAATAACTTTTAATTGGTCTATGTTCCATGGGTTTAGGACAAGTGGTTTTTCACAAATGGCATCAGCACCATTTTTTAATGCGAACCGTATATGCGCGTCATGCAGATAATTTGGTGAGCAGATAGACACATAGTCAATTTTTTTACCACTGTCTCTGTGCCACTTATCTACAAACCTGTCAAACCTTTCAAATTCAGTAAAAAAATCAGCTTCTGGAAAATTACTATCCATGATTCCTATGCCATCATAAGGATCTAGTGCAGCTATTAGGTTATTTCCGGTATCTTTAATGGCTTTCATGTGTCTTGGAGCAATATAACCTGAGGCTCCAATCAGTGCGAAGTTTTTACGATTTGGCATATTATAATCTCCAACTTGGATTTGGCACGATACCTTTGATATCCATGATGACAGGTATTTCATTTGACAGTTGTGCATAGTCATCTTCAGTTAATGTAATAAATTGTTTATGTGCCACTGCAACAACAATAGAATCATATTTTTTATCTGACTTAAATGGGTCGTTGATGATGCCATGTGTATAATGACTTTTTTCTTCTTCTTGATCGACCCAAGGATCATAGACATCAATATTACATCCGTATGTTTTTAATTCTTCAATGATATCAACAACTTTTGTATTTCTCATATCAGGACAATCTTCTTTAAACGTAACACCTAAAATCAGTACATTTGAATCCTTGATACGTTTGTCATTGGCAATCATTGTTTTAACAGTTCGTTCGGCAATGTATTTACCCATACCATTATTGATCTGTCTAGCACCTAAGATAAGGTTTGGCTTATATCCAAGTTCTTCTGCTTTATAAGTAAGATAGTAAGGGTCTACACCGATGCAATGTCCCCCAACTAATCCTGGGGTGAGTTTTATGAAGTTCCATTTGGTAGCAGCGGCTTCTATGATATCATTGGTATCAATGCCCATAGTATCAAAGATAAGTGCTAACTCATTCACAAGAGCTATATTGACATCTCTTTGTGTATTTTCAATCACTTTTGAAGCTTCAGCAACCTTAATGGAAGAAGCTAAATGTGTACCTGCGGTAATGATGCTTTTATATAATTCATCTACTTTTTTAGCAATTTCGGGAGTCGAACCGGCAGTGACTTTTAAAATCTTTTTAACCGTATGTTCTTTGTCTCCTGGATTGATACGTTCAGGAGAGTAGCCAGCATAAAAATCTGTGTTAAAAACCAAACCGGAGTTTTTTTCAAGGGCGGGAACACAAATTTCCTCGGTGACTCCTGGATAAACTGTAGATTCATAAATAACAATATCATCTTTTTTAAGTACCTTAGCAATACTTTCTGATGATTTAATAAGAGGAGTGAGGTCAGGACGATTTGAGCTGTCAATAGGTGTGGGAACTGTTACGATGTATATATTACAATCAGAAATTGCATTTATATCATTGGTAAATGTCATACCACCTTGTATAGCCTCTTTCATTTGTGTTTCATTAAGTTCCAACGTACGGTCATATGCATTGTTGAGCTCTTCTATGCGGCTAGTATTAATATCAAACCCTACTACTTCGTACTTTTCACTAAAGGCATGTGCTAATGGCAACCCTACATACCCTAAGCCGATAATGGCTATTTTCGTATTCATCATTTATATTCCTTTTTTGTAAAAATAATTAGTAGCCTCAACAAAGCCATCTATTGAACCACAATCAAAACGTTTACCCTTGAATTTATAGGCAATTACCTTGCCTTCTTTTGCCTGTTCAAGAAGTGCATCAGTGATTTGTATCTCTCCACCTTTGCCTGGTTTTGTTTTTCGAAGAATGTTGAAAATATCTGGTGTTAATATGTATCGGCCTATGATAGCCATATTTGTCGGTGCATCTTTAGGGTCAGGTTTTTCCACCATGTCGGTGACCCTATATGTATCAGTAGTACTGTCAACTAAATTTCCTGAGATGATACCATATTTATCTGTTTGGTCTGGGGGTACTTCTTCGATGGCAACAACAGAACATTGATATTTTTCATATACTTCTATCATTTGTTTTAAGACCGAATCATTTTGAGATGTACAAAGGTCATCGGCAAGTAAAACGGCAAATGCTTCATTCCCAATGAGTGTTTCACCTGTAAGTATGGCATGACCTAAGCCTTTCATCTCTACTTGTCTAGTGTATGAAAAGGTACACTGTGTAATAAGAGAACGAATTTCATTTAAAAGGTTTTCTTTTGAACCACCTTTAATTTGATGTTCAAGTTCATAAGAAATATCAAAATGATCTTCTATAGCACGTTTCCCTCGACCTGTGATAACAGCCATGGTTTTTATCCCTGCTGCAACAGCTTCTTCAACACCATATTGGATAAGTGGTTTTGTTAGAATAGGAAGCATTTCTTTAGGCATGGCTTTTGTCGCTGGTAAAAAGCGTGTTCCGTAACCAGCTGCTGGGTATAAACATTTTTTTATCATTTTATCTCTTTATGTTTAATAAGAATATTATATCTAAAGGTATGTTACACAAGGATTATACGATTAGGTTGTAAGTTTATTTTTTAGTATAATTTTTCCTGCTTCAACACCTGGCTGATCGTAAGCATTAACATCAATTAAATGACCTACCAAAGAAGTGAGAAGCTCATAATAGTATATAAGTGCGCCAATATTTTCTTCGTTTACCTCTGAAATAGAGATATGGTCTAGAGGAATGTCCTCTTCCATTAACGCTTCAATGACAGAATCACATTGCATATTTATGAGTTTTGAAAATGGAAGGTTATTTAAAGAATCTAGGGATTCAAGATGCTTGAGACTGATATCTGGAATAACAATATCATCTTGAAAATTTTCTATTTTGATAAAGGTGACAGATTTGTTTCTGGTGCCTTCCATGATAAGCTGTAAAAATGAATGTTGGTCTTTGGGACCAATAAGCCCTATGGGTGTGAGACCTACATTAAATGCAGAGTTTCGTTGTTTTTTCCCCAAACTTTCACCCCAAAGCTGTACGTACCATTCACAAAAGTATTTAAGTGTTTCCGAATAGGCAAAGATACAATTGATACGAAACTCTCCATGATGCCTGGCATAATATACAGCTTTTTTGAGGATAGTATGTTTCATATACCCAGCCTCAAAAAAACTTTTCTTCAGTGTTTGTGCTCCAT
>DQVJ01000187.1 GCA_015661795.1 Sulfurovum sp. | reverse complement strand
TGAAAAGATGCCAACAGATGCTTGTCAATGGTTTTATGAGTGCAAGGATTGTCATACAATCCTTAAGCCAAAAAAAGGTGATTGTTGTGTCTTTTGCTCTTATGGTACAGTTACATGTCCACCTATGCAACAAGGTGATAGCTCTTGCTGTCAGTCTTAAACAAAAAAGATATAGAGAGAAATAGTTTTTCCACTAAAGTAAACTATTTCTAAACTCAACTATTCTTAACCACTCCTACATCATCTTCCCAGCCAAATACCCACTTGCAAAGCTCCACTGTAAGTTGTACCCACCACATGGGCCATCTATGTTCATCACTTCACCACAAAAGTACAGACCTTCTAGCTTTTTACTCTGCATCGTGTAGGGGTCTATCTCTTTTAGATGTATACCTCCACGGGTAATCATAGCCATTTTGAAGCCATCATGTCCGTTGATTGTCAAAGGTGTCCAAACGAGTAGGCGGATGAGTTTATCTCGGTTTTCACCTTTTTGTTTAGATAGGCTTAGGGTAGGGTCTATGGATGCCAGTTTACATAGCTCTACACTTACAGACTCAGGAAGAAGGGTAAGGAGTAACTCTAAAATGTTTTGATGAGGATTTTTCTTTAAAAGTGTTTTGAAGTGCTGACGTATCTGCTCTTCATTCATGCCTTTGGTAAGGTTGGCTAACACGGGAACTTCATCAAACTTGGCTAAAATAGGAGTGATTTCACGAGAGAAATCAAGTACCACTGGCCCTCGTATGCCTCCTTTTGTAAATATGAGGTCACCTCTGGCTGAAAGTTTTTTATATTTTTTCATATCAACGTGTATAGCCACCTTTGCTATGGTGTCAGCCCTACAGTTTTCCACCCATTTTTCTTTCACTTTAAGTGGCATCATAGCAGGATAAAGTTCCGTTACTTTATGTCCTACAGCTTCTGCCATAGGGTAGCCATCTCCTTCTGCTCCTAGCACTGGATAGCCCATACCACCAGAGGCTATGACCACAGCATCTGCATAAAAAGTATCTGTCTGTGTCTGTACCCCTGTGACTCTTATGCCATCATGTTCTAAACTCTGGGCTTTTTGACCACAAAGTACAGTCACCCCAAGGTGAGACATCTCAGATTCCATCGCATTGATGATGGTAGAAGAAGAGTGTGTAATAGGAAACACCCTATATCCATCAGGTGCATGACTCTGCACACCAATGTCCTTAAAAAATGCCATCAAGTCTTTATGGTCAAAGGCTTCAAGAGCAGGGCTCATAAAACGTCCGTCACGTCCAAAACGTCGCATAAACTCTTCATTGTCTAGTGTATTAGTAAGGTTACAACGTCCACCACCCGTGGCTTTAAGCTTCGCGCCTATCTTGGAGAGTTTTTCTAAAAGAAGTACAGCCTTACCCTCACGTGCAGCCATGATAGCAGCCATCATACCTGCAGCACCTGAGCCTATGACAATGAGTTGGTAGGATTGAAACATCTGCTTTCCTTAATATATGTATGCCATCATAACAAAAAGTATGTCAATTTGCCATACTTTTCAGCTTAAAACTTTTTTTAGCTTATTCTACCTTACTATACAACAAGGAGTATAAAATGAAACAAGAGATACATTGGATAAGCCTCTGGATATTGATGAGTACTGCTATGACGCTACTGAGTTTAATCTATTTCTATCTAAGTCATGAACTGACACAATATGGTGTACTTATCCTAAGTATATTTTTACTGACAATTACGCTTCCTTATATCCTTTGGAAATACAATCAAGTCAAGTTTGTAGATAAACGTACCATTGTTATACAAATATTGTCTGATTAGGCTAAATATATATACTTGAACAAAAAACAATATCTAGGTATATAATATTTATGTTGTTTTATGTACCTACACACTAAGTGCACAAAATTATAGTACTCTAATATCAGCCTTCCTAATAAAAGACGTTTCATTCTTTTTCCTTCCCCAACATTAGGAAGGCTGAGTCACACTATGCTAAAATGACACCCATGATACACTTTACACAGCAAACCATGCAAACCATATTAACACAACTCCAAAATGCACTTTTAAAAGAAGAAAGTATCACATTTACGATACTCAATCCAGATTTACATGATACCTATGCAGGTAACACTGTTACTATAGAGGGAAAATGTTATCTACACCGAAGTTACAAAGCTTGGTTAGATTTAGCCGAACTACTGATGTGTAAAATACTCACACCTGAAAAAGTGACAGAACATTTGGTGCAACTGACATTTGTGAAACTAGGCACTGACTCTTTTCACACAGAGACAAAAGACAGTGAAAAATATGGCATACAGTCACATTTCTCACAAATACATAAGATGGAAGAACCTGCTTTTTTCTTTTATTATGTACAAGCGCTTAAAAATGTATACATAGAAAAACGCAAACGTGTCCTTAATCTAGGTATCAATAGAGCAGATGAATTTGAAGTCATCAAAAATATTTTAGATACTAATAAATATGAAAATATGAACCTCGTAGGTATAGACCACTCTAAGACAGCTATTACCTATGCTAAGAACGTATTTCCTGAAAGTAATGTCACATTCTATACACATGATATTAATGACCTTGATGTACTTCAACTTGGAAAGTTTGACCTACTCATCAGCATAGGAACACTGCAAAGCCCAAGTATAAACTTTAAACCTTTTTTTATGAAACTTGTTCAAGAATATCTTGAGCAAGACTCAGCCATCATTCTTGGTTTTCCAAATAGCAGATGGGTAGGGGGTGAGATGATTTATGGAGCAAAAGCACCTAACTATGCCATGTCAGAAATGAGCCTTTTGTTCAATGATGTGATATTTTGTAAAAAATATTTGCAACAAAAAAAATATAGGGTGACCATTACAGGTAAACAATATATTTTTCTAACAGCTACTAAAATACTCTCTTCTTAATACTAATTTCAAATTAAAAAAATATAATTCTAATAGATATATAAAGGAAATCAACATGAAAATATTACTTTTAGCTACACTTTTGACCTGTAGTACG
>DQVJ01000161.1 GCA_015661795.1 Sulfurovum sp. | reverse complement strand
TTTTTGTTACAAAAACCTGTTCATAATCCTTTCATAACAATTTCAAAAAGATAATCTATTTCTACATCATCTATAAAGACAGTTTTTTTGCTTTTAAAAAAGTCTAAAACCTTCTTAGTAGGTAACGAGGGAGAGTAGATACAAGAAGGATGTGCTGGTTTAAAGGCTTGCATCAATGCAATATCTTCTTCTATACGTTGTTCACATATAAAACATTTTTCTTCAGGGTAGAGCCTTCCTTCATGTTCCAATAGAGTAACATAACTTTCACATACGATACGTTTTGGATTTTGTTTATCCCATTTTTTAGCTGCATCAAGAAGTAAATTAAAATAAAATGAATCTATCTCTTGGGCATCACGTAAGTGAGGTTCAAATTTTTTAATAAAATTATGCCAAAGTAGAAGCTTGTTTTTGTCAAATACCCAGGGAAAACCCATGTGGGAAAGTGAACGTAAACGAGGCATAAAACGCCCATTTTCTCCTTCTACTTCAAAATCTATTAAATTTCCAAGTTGTAATATAGAGTGTCGTGCACCAAAAAACCTATAATATGTTCGAACATCTGTTGGGCTCAAAACCATCGCAATAGAATCTTCATCCTTAGCTTTTTTAACACTTAATATAAAACCTTTGATGTGTCTTCCTCGTTTTCTTTGAATTATAGACCAAGTGATGTTAAACAAAGTAGCATATAGCCTATGAAAGTGTTTCTACCTTTTTACATTAACCACCGTTTAACCACCACTTAGATAATATTAAAGCTATTAAAAAGTGTATTTTTACGCTCTTTAATATTAATTTAAAGGTTGGAATATGAGAGATTTATTTACCTCGTTTAAGGATAATTGTGGATTTGGACTTTTAGCATCGATAGACAATATACCTTCACACAAAAATTTGGAAGATGCGATTATTTCACTCTCGCGTATGATGCATAGAGGTGCGATTGCTGCAGATGGTAAAACGGGTGATGGTTCAGGTCTTTTGCTTTCTCTGCCCAAATCATTTTTTGTTAAAGTAGCAGCAGAAGATGGTATAGATTTACCAGAAACATATGCCGTTGCGATGGTATTTTCAAAGAACGAAAATGACTTTGATGTAATTAGAAAAGTATGTGAAAACAATGACTTGCATGTACTCTATACACGTACAGTTCCTGTAGATACAAATGCTTTAGGGGAACAAGCACTTGCATCTCTTCCAATGATGAAACAAGTATTTGTCACCCCAAGAGGACCTGTAGCTGCAAATAGGTTTGAAGCTTTGGTATATCTTTCTCGGAAAGAGATTGAGGCAGCTTTGAAAGAGGATAAAGATTTTTACATACCGTCTTTTTCTACTTCTGTTGTCTCTTACAAAGGTTTGGTCATGCCTACGCATATTAAAGAATTCTATAAAGATTTGGCAAATCCAGACTTCAAAATATCATTTTGTCTTTTTCACCAACGTTTTTCTACCAATACTTTGCCTCAATGGAAACTGGCACAACCTTTTAGAATGATAGCTCACAATGGTGAGATAAACTCAGTGACGGCAAACCGTTTTAATGTGGCTTCCAAAATGGCAACGGCGAAGTCTGATGTCTTTAGTGATGAAGAAATGAGTAGATTAAAAAATGTGATTCAAGATGGTATGTCTGACTCTGCCAGTCTTGATAACTTTATGGAATTTTTACGTGTGAATGGTGTAGACTTTTTTAAAGCTGCCCGTTCATTGGTTCCTGCACCTTGGCATAATGCTCCAGAAATGGATGCAGAACTTAGGGCTTTTTATGAATATGCAAGTACCTGTTTCGAACCATGGGATGGTCCGGCTGCTGTGAGTATGACTGATGGACGTTATATAGGTTGTGTTATTGATAGAAATGGGCTTAGACCATCTAAATATATTAGAACAACAGACAATAGATTACTGATCTCTTCTGAATATGGTGTACTGAGTATTCCAGATGAAGAAATAGTAGAGCGTGGACGTTTACAGTCTGGTGAAATGATGGGAATAGACTTAAAGTATGGAAAAGTACTTAAGTCAAAAGATATCGATGAATATTTAAAAGCAGTGCATCCTTATGATAAATGGCTTGGTAAGAACATGTCTTATCTTCAAGAATTTGTACCTAATACGCTTACAGATACCTGTTCGAAACACCCTTCTGAAACAGTTGATGAAGAGATGGAAGCAAAGCAACGTTACTTTAATTATACATCAGAAGTTGTGAGTAAAGTGATTAAACCAATGATGCTTGAAGGCAAAGAGACTACAGGTTCCATGGGGGATGATACCCCTCTGGCTGCATTTTCGAAGGAGCAGAGAAACTTTACAGACTTTTTTAAACAAAAGTTTGCACAAGTTACAAACCCACCGATAGACCCTATACGCGAAAAAACAGTGATGAGCCTTAATACAGGTTTTGGAGAGACACAAAATATTTTAAGTGATGGACCAGAACATGCTAAAAGGCTTAAAACCGTTTTACCTGTGATGTCTGCTGAGAAGTTTTGTTTACTTCAAGAGTTTGGTGATGTATCAAATGAAAAGTATGATGAAAGTTATAAAGCTAAAAAGTATTATACAACCTATACTACAGATATCAAAAGTAGTCTTGATACTTTAATAGATACAATTATTAAAGATGTACGTGGAAATGGTATTAGAACAATTATACTAGATGATAGAGCACTTACAAAAGATAATAAAGTATTACCTATGCTTATGGTTGTTGGACGCTTGAGTCAAGAATTATTAGAGCAGGACCTTAGGCATCTTGCAAGTATTGTCACCGTTACAGGGGAAGTATTTGACCCACATACTGCAGCGCTCATGTTGGCTTATGGTGCAGCAGCTATTTTCCCTTATCTACTTTATTACGCAGTAGAAAAGATGATAGAAGAGGAAAATGATGTTAAGGGAACATTGAAGCTCTTTAGGCGAGCTATGGGTGCAGGGCTTATGAAAATTATGTCTAAAATGGGTATTTCTACACTTTCTTCTTATAGGAATTCTAGACTCTTTGATGTGGTAGGGTTGAGTAAAGAGATAGTACAAGACTGTTTTATGGGTACAGAGGGACTTCTTTATGGACTTGATTATGAAGATATTGATGAACGATTAAACAGTAATCATCAACGTGCTTTTTTTGCAGACTTACAGGCTAAAAATGCTCTTTATAAAGGTGGATATTATAAATATAAAAAAGGTGAAGAGTTTCATGATTTTTCACGTCCAACTATTACAGCTATTCAAAAGTGTGCAGAATCTGGAAATAAAGAGGATTATGCAGAGGTTCAAAAACTGGTTAACCAAAGAGATAAAAAATTCATACGTGACTTTTATCAACTTAAAAGTGATAGAAAACCTATAAGTATTGAGGAAGTTGAACCTTTGGCCAACATCTTTAAACGTTTTTCAACAGCTGCTATGTCAATGGGATCTATCTCTCAAGAAGCACATGAAACACTGGCTGTTGCCATGAACACGATAGGAGCTAAGTCTAACTCAGGTGAGGGTGGAGAAGACCCTGCACGTTATGGGACAGAGAGGAATTCTAGTATTAAGCAAGTAGCCTCTGGACGTTTTGGTGTAACACCAGAGTATTTACGTTCAGCTACTGAGATACAAATAAAAGTAGCGCAAGGTGCAAAACCAGGTGAGGGAGGACAGCTTCCAGGATCTAAAGTTTCTCCACTGATTGCATCTTTACGTTTTACAAAACCAGGGGTGACACTTATTTCGCCTCCTCCTCATCATGATATTTATTCTATAGAGGACTTGGCTCAACTTATTTTTGATTTAAAACAAATCAATCCAAATGCAAGAGTAGCTGTAAAACTTGTTTCTACCGCAGGTGTTGGAACCATTGCTGCAGGTGTGGCTAAAGCGTATGCAGATAAAATTATTATTTCTGGTGCAGATGGTGGAACAGGTGCAGCACCTATTGGTTCCATAAGATTTGCTGGTAATCCTTGGGAACTTGGACTCATAGAAGCACATAATGCACTTAAAGCAAATAACCTTAGAGGACAAGTTACCTTAGAGACAGATGGGGGACTCAAAACTGGTCTGGATGTTGTCAAAGCGGCTATACTTGGGGCGGAAGAGTACGCGTTTGGTACAGGAGCACTAGTCATTGTTGGATGTGTTATGTTGAGAGTATGTCACCTTAATACTTGTGCCGTAGGCGTTGCTACGCAAGATCCAAAATTACGTCAAAAATTCACTGGTAATGTGCAAAAGGTGATAAACTACTTTACTTTTATTGCTGAAGAAATTAGAGAAATTCTTGCAGAACTTGGGTATACCTCCCTAGAAGAGATTATAGGTCAAAACCATCTATTGGAAGTTATAGATGATGCATTTGCACAAAAGTTTAATTTTGAAGAGATGTTGTATAAACTTGAGGGTGTGAATACATGTCAAGTACCATTTAATGAACCTTATGATCAAAATGAGTATGAAAAAGAATTGATTAAAGAGCTTATGCCTACTATAAAAGATCCATCAAAACCTATAGTACTACATAAGAAGATTTCAAATCTCAACAGAAGTTTTGCCACAAGAATTTCTGGAGAAATTGCGGCACTTTATGGAAATGAGGGACTTCCTGACGGGACGATCACACTTAACATGAAAGGAACCTCAGGTCAATCTTTAGGTGCATTTATGTCTAAGGGTATTAACATCAATATTGAGGGTGCAGGAAATGACTATATTGGTAAAGGGATGAATGGCGGTCATATTGTCATTACTTCACAAAAAGCCGGTCATGAATTTGCACTAGGCGGAAATACTTGTCTTTATGGGGCAACAGGTGGAACACTTTATGTACATGGTCAAGTGGGAGAACGTTTTGCAGTACGTAACTCTGGAGCTACAACAGTTGTAGAAGGTACAGGTGATCATCCATGTGAATATATGACTGGAGGTATTGCAGTTATCCTTGGTAAAACAGGTGTAAACTTTGGGGCTGGTATGACAGGTGGAAAAGCATTTGTATATGATGAAGAGGGTCATTTTTATGAAAAGGTAAACCCTGAACTGGTAGAACCATTACGCATAGATACGGATGAATGGGATACAGAAATGTTTGAACTTAAGGCACTTCTTAAAGATTATGTAGCAAAAACAGGTTCAAAAAGAGCAGCATATATTTTAGAACATTTCAGAACAGAGATTAGAAAATTTTGGATGGTAGCACCAAGGGGTGCTAAACCAACACTTCTTACTGACAAAAAAGGTGAATAGTTACTATCATGACTGATTTCATTCAAGCTTGTATCCAGGCAAATGAAGAGATAAGTCAAGTCATAAAAGATAGCTTTGATATCACATGGTTTGAAAAAACCAAAATAGGTGCAGGTGGTGATGTCAGTTCGAAGTTTGATTTGATGGCTGAAGCCATTTTTGTTAAACATTTGGGTTCTTTTGGACAGATAGAATCTGAAGAGTCAGGATTAATAGGTGAAGGTCAGGATAACATTATCATCGATCCTATTGATGGGTCTTCCAATGCACTTTCACTTTTCCCTTATTTTGGTACCTCTGTTGCAAAAGTAAATGCTGATGGACTTTTAGATGCGGCTATTGTATGTAATTTGAGTAATAGTGATGTTTTTTTTACAAGTAAGGGAAAAGAGGTTCATCAAGGTAAACTTTTTTCAAAGCAGTATCATTCTCCCTATACTGTACCATATTCAGAAATAGGTCTTTTTGAAAAAGCATATCAAAACAGTAGCTTGGTTAAATTATTGCATGATGAAGGTTTGAAATTTCGAGCTCCAGGAGCTATAGCACTCTCGTTAGCTTATGCCAGAACAGTAAAATATGTTTTATTTATGGGAAAATTTCGTATCTATGATTTTGCTGCAGGCCTGGCACTTTGTGAAGGTTTAGAAGTGATTGTTGAAGAGGATTATGTTATAGTATCAAAAGAAAAAAAGATAGCAGATAAAATTGAACAGTTGATTAAAGAGAATAATGTTTAAGACTGAGGAGAAAAAATGTTTGGAAATTTATTTAAGAAAGATGAAGTAAAAGAAGAGACCCCAAATCAATGGATTAAGTGTCCAAAATGTACTTCTTTAATGTATTATAAAGAGGTTGAGGCAAAGCAGCATGTATGCCCAAAATGTAATCATCATTTTCGTATATCAGCACAAAAACGTATCGAATCTATTGTGGATGAGGGTTCTTTTGTAGAGATGGATGATAATTTGGCACCAATAGATCCATTGAAGTTTTCAGACAAAAAGTCATATAAAAAACGTATAGAAGAAGCCAAAGAAAAAACAGGAAAAACATCATCTGTTATGAGTGGAAGTTGTACAATAGGTGGAAATCCAGTAGAAATAGCTGTATTTGATTTTTCTTTTATGGGGGGAAGTCTTGGCTCTGTTGAAGGTGAAAAAATTGTTCGTGGTATTAGCAGAGCGATAGAAAAAAACTGTGGGTTTATCATTGTTTCTGCGTCAGGTGGGGCTAGAATGCAAGAGAGTACGTATTCACTTCTTCAAATGTCAAAAACTTCTGCTGCATTGAACAGATTACACCAAAAGGGTCTTCCTTTTATCTCTATATTAACTGACCCTACGATGGGGGGTGTATCAGCTTCTTTTGCAATGCTTGGAGATATCATTATGGCAGAACCGGATGCATTGATAGGTTTTGCGGGACAAAGAGTTATTAAACAGACAGTAGGTGTTGATTTACCAGAAGGTTTTCAGCGTTCAGAGTTTTTACTTGAACATGGTCTGATTGATATGATTGTAAATCGTGATGATATGCATCAAACTCTTTCTGATCTTTTTAAACTTTTTAAAAAAGAGACTAAAAAGATTGAAACTGTATATGAACCAGAATCAATAGTAGAGAATGAAGAAGATACAGTCAGTAAATAGTAATTTTAATATAAATCGATTGAAGGGTTTTTGATAAACTCAACTACCTTCTCGACGACGATTTTGTTATCTAAAATAGTACGATGCCCTAAGCTTGTTGTTTGTATGAGCTTTGCCCATTTCCACTTCTGACAAAGAGCATGGGAGTGTTCAATACCTATTTCTCTGTCATGTTTGTCATGAAAGAGTAATGTAGGTACATGAAATGTTGAATCAAATATATCCTCTAAATCTTTTCCATATTTTTCAAAACCTTTTTTATT
>DQVJ01000278.1 GCA_015661795.1 Sulfurovum sp. | reverse complement strand
GTCATTATTTGTCCTTTTATTTATGATGCTCTTGCATAGTTTGCAAGTCTAAAAAGATTGATATACCAATCTTCACCTAACATGAACTCTTCTAAATTACACAAGTCCAACTCTATACCTTCGTCTGTATAAGACGCATCTGCTATGACATGAAGTGGCATATCTAACACCTCTTCACAATACTCCAACACAAAAAGCTCCAAACTTTTATCGGGTGGGTTCCATGCATTTTCTATTCTGTTTTCTGGAATGATGAAAAAATCTTCCATCTATGCCTCCTTTGCTTTATAACATGATATATAGTGTTCACATTGCAAACATATCTCAGAATCTTTGTCTAGTTCTGACACAACTTTAATGAACTCTGACCGCACACAATCTACATTACGCGTAGCATAAACTATGGGTAAATCTTTTGACTTTGCCTCTCTTCTATAGTGTTTCATGGCGTTATGGTTTAAGAAATTGGTAAGCATAAGCACCATATTAACCTTAGAAGGGATAACTTTGTTTTTCTTTCTTCCGTTTTTTTGATTACGTGCAGTCCAATGAATAATGTCGTGCACACCTAGTTCCATAAGTATTTTTCTTATGGGGTCTATTTTATCGCCTCCGAGCACAAGTAGTGACATCCAATCTCCTTTATTTGATAATGATTTTCAGTATGATATATAAACAAACCTTAAAGTTAAATATAGTTGACAATCATTATTGATTTCAATATAAATTAAGATTTTAAATGCAATACTTCGCTCAGTTAATTAGAATTGATAGTAAGTATCAAAACAATAAGGAATGAAAATACATGTCTATAAGTGAGCTTTATAAATGCATGGAAGATAAAAAAGTAAATAACTCTCAATCCAGAGAAGCTATTTATACGCTTTTGATGCAAATAAAAAAAGGGAAAAACACATAGATGTGTTATGGAGTATTTTAGACAGTGCAGAGTTTATAATCATACATAAGAAGTGTGATAAGTGTAGATAAAAGAGTTTGCTCCAAATGGAGAACAAGAAACCTCAGAAGAGGGAAAAGTAAAATTACAATGTTTTCTGCAAATTTCATTGTACTATTTTCTTTTTCTTCCTTGTTTTGAGTTTTTACTCTTAAAGAATAAAATTTTTAACTGTTAACGAGGTATAGCATGATTAAAACTTTTTTCAAATGGATAGAAGCAATGCTAAAGGTGTTAAAAAAACATTCTAAAGCCAACAGTATTTACTTTATAAGACTACATCGTCTTCATAAAGCATCATAAGTTGACAACGATTGTCACTTTAATATTAGATTAAGTAGTTTTTATTTAATATTCTGACAATCGTTTTCATTTTATACATAAAAAGGAAAAAATATGACATTAAAAACAACAGTAATCGCACTTTCATTTGCAGCAACTCTAGCACTTACGGGGTGTGGTTCTAGTTCAGACGATAAAACACCTGCAACATCTTTTGTACAGGTAAAAGATTTACCAGCAGCAGAAAAAGCAGCGAAGATTAAAGCAGCACTTACAGCGTATGCAGACTATGCACTTACTTCATACACAAAAGCAAAAGCGGATGCGGTACTGTTACAAACAGCTCTTACTACATTTACAGCTACACCAACCGCAGCTAACCTAACAGCAGCAAAAGATGCATGGTTGGCTTCTCGTGAGTCTTATGGCGTGACAGAGATACTTAGGCTTTCTTGTGGCCCCATAGATGGTACAGGTGAATGTGCAGAAGCTCCAAATGCTCAACATGCAGCATTTCTTGATGCTTTTGGTGCACCCGAAGGACAGTTAAATGCTTGGCCACTTGATGAAAATATGATTGACTATACTACCGATGATACAGGTGCAGTAACAGCAGGCAACATCATAGATACAGCAGGAAACTTTACGCCAACAGGTGGTACGCAAGTAGATGCTACTACTATAAATAAAGAACTCATCGCAGCACTAAATGAAAATGGTGGAGATGCAAATGTGGCCACGGGTTACCATGCTATTGAGTTTTTACTATGGGGACAAGACCAAGACTACGTAAGTCAAACAGCAGATAACATTACCCATGGTGCAACGGTAGCAGGTCAGAGACCACTTACTGACTACACTACAGATGCCAATGCAGACAGAAGAAAAGCATACCTAAATGCAGCAGCAGAGCTCATCATAGATGACTTAGATTCGATGATAACTGCATGGACACCAGGTGCTGGTTCTTACACAGAAGCACTTGTGGGTGAGGGTTCAAATGCACTTGCTCAAGAAGATGCACTTAAAAACATCTTCTCTGGTATGGCAAATTTCTTAGGCGTTGAGCTTGCCAATGAGCGTATAGAAGTTGCACGTGCAGCGGAGAGTGAGGAAGATGAACATTCTTGTTTTTCAGATAACACACATAGAGATATTGACTTAAACTATATTGGGTTCAAAGATGTACTAGGAGATATATTTAAGGATAACTTAAGTACAGGACTTAAAACAACTATAGAAACAAAAATAACATCTATAGATGCAAAAGTGAAAACTATCAACGATGTAGCTAAAAGTACAGCACACTTTGACTATCAGATAGTAGAAGCGAACTCTCCTGCAAACTATGCAAACATCACAGCTACTGTGACAGAGATGAAAGCATTGGCTAGTGATATGACTGATGTAGCTGCAGAATATGGTATAGCACTTAACTAAATACAAATAAGAAGAGATAAATGATAAAAAGAAAGCAAGTATGTTTTCTAGCTACAGTAGCCTTTTTGGCTACTGGTTGCAAAGATAATGATATAAAAGAAAGTATTGACTCAGGCAAATATTTTACATCCAATGCATCAAAAAAGGCTTTTGCAAAACCTATGTCAGCTATGAGTAGTGAAGAAGAAACACTGTTTTATGTTGGACGTAGTTTTTTTAAAATCCCTTGGGTAGAAGCACCTTCAGCCACCACGGCACGTGATGGATTAGGCCCTTTGTTTTCTGCAAACACCTGTAGGAACTGTCACCCTAACAATGGAGCAGGTGTAGCACTGTCTAAAGATGGTTCTATGAGTCGTTCTCTTCTTTTAAGACTTTCACACAAAACTTCTACCAATCAAACACTATTAAAAACAGTAGGCTTTGAACCTGACTCTACGTATGGAGCACAGCTAAGTAGAAATGGCAATCAAAAAGTTGTCAAAGAAGGCACAGCTACTGTTACGTATGAAAGTATAAAAGGTACATACCCAGATGGTGAACACTATGAACTAAGAAGTCCAAGTTATGACATAAAAGATTTAGGTTATGGGGCTCTAGACAAAGAAACCATCATCGCAGCTCGCATAGGAT
>DQVJ01000298.1 GCA_015661795.1 Sulfurovum sp. | reverse complement strand
TCAGGTTTTTTTTCATATTTAAACAAATCGGTATTGATATAGTTATGGATGATTTCATAAGATTCTTCTGGTAATTCAAATCCTAAATCTTCCATGACTTCATCAGCAAAGTATTGTGATACAAAAATAAGTTTTAAGTTCGGGTGTGGGTCTTTCAGTATTTTCTGCCAAAAAGAGATTCTTTTTTCACTTAATACTTTTGCTTTTGTTATTTCTCCTTCACTCTCAAAATTAAAAGACCTTCGACTCCAGGGTTGTATTTCTGCTCCATGTATCCAAACAATTACTTCCATATCATCTATATATTTTTTCAGATGATTCCACATTCTTTCATTCAAAAAGTGAACCAAACATTTTTTATATGAATGAAAAGTTAGAAGCTCATCAAAAAAATTTCCTGGCCCTACCGTCACGTGCACTTTTTCAAACCGATAGTGTTCTGGTTCATAGTCATTATGCATCATGCTGAATACATCTGTTTTTACATTGTTTTGTATGTACTCACGAACTCTAGTATGAATGAACGTATTTCTATAATAATCATTATGCATAGGATACCGTGTTGTCAATACTAAGTAATCTGATGTATATTTTCTACAATACATATGCATTAATGCTTTTATTTGTATATAGTTCTTATTATCAAATTTATTAATAATTTTTTCAAAGCTATCATAGTATGATATGTGTGGTTTTTTATTTTCTTTTAAAATTAATGTTGATGAAATATATGAGTCATATTCTGTGTACCACTTCTTTATACCAAACTTTATAGTTTTGCTACCCTCTGGTGCGGAAAATATAATTGAAAATTGATTATTGTTGTCACATGTAATATATTTATAAGAACCATACTTTTTTGAATATGAGAAACCATAATGTTTGCTTTCTTCTTTTGTTAAAATTCTATCATCAAAACTAACTACTAATAATGCTTTTTTTGCCATTTCTTTTTCAGAAAAATACAAGTTTCCATATAATATATATTGTTTACTTTCATTTAATTCTGTATGTAAATAATGAATATTCTCAATTAATAATATCTTTTCTTTAACTTCATCAAAGTAAATAACCTTTTCATTCATCTTACAGTTTCCTTTTGTGGACCGACATTTGAAATTTTAATCGCTTGTATCCCTTTTTCCTCAAAATCATTTCTTATATGAGATATCCATAACTTTGATTCCTTATCTTTTTTGATGTGAGGATTTAAAACTTTAAACCCTTTTAGATTTTTTATATTCAGCTCTGATTTAAACATAATATTATTTTTATACTTGATGTCCGGTACCACCTTTCCAATGTATTTGGGTAAAGGTTTTTTACTCCCAACAATCAAGTTATTAGCAAATATGATATTTCCCGGAGGCACTGTATATCTACCTTTTTTATAATTTGCACCCGATACGATAGTGTATTTGGTATAGATAAACTTATTATGGGTAATATTACTGTCTTTTACCTTCGCGTATTCATTAAGTGGAGGATGGGGTATACCATTCATAAATGAAATTGCCGCCGTATATGCACTTCCGCCAACACCTTCAAAATAGTTATTGATAATCTTATGTCCTTCACCTACTATACGTACACCTCCCATCTTTTTATGTCCATTAGAAAAAAAGAAATTATCTTTCACAAGACATCTATTGCCGTGTCTTAGCGTTAACATGCCTTTTGAATGCATAAAAGTATTCTGTATATAACGATTTTCACAAGACTTATTGGAAATAATTTCTCCTTCTCCCTCACATTGTAAAAAAAAGTTCTTTTTTATTGTTGTTCTAGAGTTTTGGAGAGACTGTTTACTATTTCCTACCCTAATGGTTTCATACCCATTTCCCTTTCCCATTTTTCGATAGGAAAACTCATTATGGTCGATTCTATGATAATTTGCAGGTGTATTATCTAACAAAACAACATTAAGGGTAACACCTTTATTTTTCATTTGCGTAAATCTACAATGGTCAATTCTATTATATCGTCCACCAAAGAAAACAACCCAATCATAACGTTCACTTAAATTTATATCATTAAAATCAATAATTTCTACATTCGTTAAGCGTGAATGATGTGTGAAGTGTTTTTTATTACCAAACCTTATCAACTGTTTCCTGCTTGGTTGACCATTTTTAAATACCAAACCATCTACCTTCAAATAACTTCCCAATATTCTTAACGAAGACTTACCAGATATAATTACCTTTCCTTGTTCTTCCGCACGTAATATAATAGGAGCTGTTTCGTTCCCTTTAGCCCTAAAAGTAATATTAACATCAGACCAAATACCATTTTTCATGATAATCACATCACCACTTCTCACATTTTTCATTGTCTCATGTAATGCTTTTATATTAGAAACCAAAAAATCTTTTGCTGATACATCTATAACAAGAACAACTATCACAAAAAATATTCTATACATGATCATCCTTAAAAGAATTATAAAGTGCCATATATCTTAGACTCATATCCTCCAAAGAACGGTTTTCCCCTACCCATACTCTTGAATTTTTCCCTAATGTTTCACGTAATGAAATATCATGATGAAGTTGTACTATCTTCTCTTTTAAACTCTCAACATTATCTGTCTCGCATACAAGACCGTTTACCCCATCATCTATTATTTCACATAAAGGTACAACATTTGAAACTATGACCGCTTTTTCCATAGCCATAGCTTCAAGTATTTTCAAAGGTGGAACGTACTGACATATCTCAACATTATTTCTTGGAAATGGACAGATATCTAACAAAGTATAGTATTCTTTTACTTCTTCAAAAGCTACTCTTCCTGTAAAAATAATATGTTCTGATTTAGCCGAGTTCTCTAAATTCTCTTTTTCACGTCCATCACCTACTATCATCAATACTATATTTAAGCCCTCTTCTATGAGTTCATCTACAGCACATATAAGCTCTTTCAAGCCTTCATAATTACTCAATGTCCCTATAAATCCTATAACAGTTTTTCCCTCTAACTTGTATTTTTCAACAAGTTTTTCACTTCTTCTCATAGGAATAAAATGTGTAGTATCTATAGTGTTTGGAATGATATGAATCTTTGAAGCATTTATACCCCAACTAACGATCAATGATTTAAGTGATTGAGATATCGTTACAACTGCATCAGAAGCGTGCATAGCACCTATTTCCATTGCTTCCTCATAAGTAAACATACCAGCATATCTATAGTTAGCATCTAAAGTCAAACGTGTCATATGCCAAAGTCCTCTCACTTCATATACAGAAGGAATCTTTAGCCTGTTGGCTGCTTCAATAGCCGATAATGCATTAAAATAATTAGAATGTGCATGTATCACACTAGTATCATTTTGTATTGCAACTTTTTCTAATTCATATGCATACATATTTATATAGTCTGTATCAACACCTCTTTTAAATTTTTTTTCACTGTCTTCTAATCTGATATAATCAATATCATTTAATTCATCATATACACCTTTATGCAAATTTTCTCTATGTTTTTTCAAATCCCAAGGATACCCTGGTCTTGTTACGACCTTAAAAGTTAAACCTTGTTTTTTAAGTGTATTCACAATATGCTCTGTTCTAATGGCATATCCTGCTTTATCATAGGGTAATGAATTATGTACACAAAAAAGAGCATTTATATGTGTGATGTTTTTCTTTTGTATTTTATTGATCTTTAATCCATTATCACGAATCTCTATCATGGATTCAATTCTACGAATAAGTGTATCAAACTCTTTTTTATAAGATACATTTTTAATGACTTCTGATGCATTGTTAAGATATCCACGATTTAAAAGCTGCTGGGCTGTCCAATACCCTTCGGTATTTAACATATATTTATCAGATAACCTCACGATTGTTTTAAACTTTTTTCTTTTAAAAAAATAAGAAAATATTTTTCGTATTATTTTTCTTTTTATTTTTAGTATCATGTCAGTCTTTTTCCAATAAATCATTATAAATATCATTTAATTTTTCTGCCAAAACTGCCCAGTCTCGCTCTTTTACAACCCAATTTCTTGCATTTTTACCTATTTTCATTCTTAAATTATCATCTTTTAATAAGAGTTCTAATTTTTCCGCCAAGTCTTCTATATTGCTTTTCTTAAAAAGTATTCCATTATATCCATCTTCTATGATTTCAGCGATAGCAGCGACATCAGAACCCAAGACTATTTTCTCCATAGCCATTGCTTCAAAAGGTTTCAATGGAGATACCATTTCGCTCACAGGTAATGCTTTTCTTGGTAAAGGAGCTATATCGATGAGTGAATAATATTGTTCAACATCATCATGGGGAATCCTACCTGTGATGATAACCAGATCATCAACTTTAAGTTCAGTGATTCTTTTCTTTATAGTTTCAAAATACCTTCCATCTCCGACTAAAAGAAATTTAAAGTTACCTATATTTTTTTCTTTTAATTTTGCTATGGCTTCTACTAATAAATCAATACCTTCATACTCAACAATAGACCCTATATAGCCTATAACAATTTCATGATCTTTTATATCTAACTCTTTCATTAATTTCAAGTCTTTAGATAGGGGTTGAAAACTGTCTGTATTTACTCCATTGGGAAGAACAAAAATTGTATCTTCATTTACACCTCTATGTACTAATTCTTTTTTTAATTCATGGGTTATTGTAACCACTATATCAGCACTTTTGGCAGCTTCAATTTCAAGTCTTTTTATCATCTCAAAATGTTCACTGTTTTCCCATTCAGGTTGCCTAGAAATTCTTGTAATTTCCCACAGTCCTCTCACTTCATATATACTTTTTACATTGAGTTTCTTTGCTGCATAATTAGCAGCTAATCCATTCACAAAATTTGAAGCACTATGAACAAGAGAGATATCATATTTTTTAATATGTTCAACTAGTCTTTCTCCATACTGAATGAGATATTTATCTAATACCATATAATTTAACCAATAATCTTCTGAAGGTAAATGAAAATATTGTATCTCATCAACCCTATGTTTTTTAGTTTGCTTTTCTTCTCTAAATTTAACCAAATCATGTGGATATCCAAGCCTCGTTATAGCATGTATATCTTTAAACTTTTTTGCACCCTCAAGTAAACCATGGGCTCTAGTAGAATACCCATTTGAGTGATAAGGTAAAGAATTATTTAAAACATACAGCACTTTTTTTGAAGATTTACTTTTATACTCCCCTTCTACACTTGGCATAACAAACCCATTCTCTTTTAAAAATAGATAAGAAGTATAGATTTCCATTAACCTGTTATGCTTATCATACATCTTATCTAACGCAGTGTTTTTAAGTGCTTTAGTGATTTTTCCTAACTCAAAATATGCTCTGGAAAGTTTTAGAGAGTACAATCTGTTTTTTTCATTTAAAATAATTTTTAGTCCATATTCCACTGCTTTATTATAAGCTGATTCATTGAAATATATTTCAAATAATATTTTATTTTTAACTAAAACTTTTTTCTTTTTTGACAACTCGTTAAAATACTGTGATAAGATTTTATCAATAGTATCTATCTCTTCAAGATTAATATTATTGGCGATACAAATAACAAATCTATCTAAAATAGATTTATCCTTTGTAAGCATAAAATATTTTTTATAAAACAAAAATGCATTCTCATATTCTTTTAAAGCATATGCTCTTGCAGCTATAACTTTTAGTAATGCTTTATCCTCTAATCTATCTAATATACCCAACCCAACATCTACTGTTGTTCTAAATTCTTTTTGATGAATTTTTCCGAGTAAATATTTTTCCAGTATTAAAACAATGTTTTCATCATAGAATTTAAAACTATTGATATATTCTACAGCTTCTTCAAGTGATTCATGTTGTAATTGGTCTAGAATAAGTTTTGTTTCTTTTACTGATATCTCATCCACATTGATTGCACGTGGTGTATTTTCATCTTCTAGCCATCGTTTTCTTGTATTAAGTACTTTTCTAAATTTTTTATCTGCACCTAAAAGAACTGCCTTTTCTCCATAATCTACTGCAAGCTTTGGATGGTTTCTTTTTGCTAAAATAAAAAAAGTTTTATTGAGTTGCATTTTTAAATCAGGTCTTCGTCTTGTAGCATTTCTCATCCACTTCATCGTCTCTTCTACACTATGAGTAGAATAGAATTCTTTCAATTGACTGATACCATACTTTCTTTTTTCCACAAGTCTTTTTCTATTTTTTAATACCTTGTGTATATCAGAAGAAAATTCAATATATTGTGCTCTCTCCCCATGTACTATGGCGATTTCAGGATGTGAGTTTTTCCAAAGTGAAAATAGTATTCGATGTACGTGTAGAGCTTGAAATTCCTTTTCTTGTATCTTAGTTTCAAGCCAAATTTGAGTTTCTTCTATACCAGACGTTTTTAATTTTAGAACAATATGTTTTTTTGTTCTTTGATAAGGTGTTTTGTATAATTTTAATACCTTCAATACTTTTTTTATCATAAATAATCTTTTAAAAATCACTCAAGACTATTAAGACTTTCATACCGCTTCAAGTCTCCTATTTTTCTATATCGAGAAGCCAAGACTTTGATAAATTTAGGATCTTGTTCTTGCTTTATCACCTCTTCACCATATTTTACAGCTTCGCTTGTATAGGTATCTTTTAATTTACTAAATGCTACTTTATTAGCCAATAACTCAAGCTCTTGATAGCTGTCTACAAAATATTCTATATGTTCTTTAATTTGTGTAAATGAAGCTTTTTTCATAATAAACTCATCTAATTCTTGCTTAAATATGGTCATTGGAATTTTCTTAAAAACAAACGCATTATATTTTGCATGCTGACCTAGTCTCTTGTATCGTACAGCCAAAACTTTCATAAATTTTGGATCATCTTCTATTTTTATAACTTCTTCACCATATTTAACAGCTAATTCTAAATCTATATCTTTTATGAGTGAAAAAAATGCTTTTTTGTATTTTAAAGTATCACTTGGATTCAGTGTTATCATAGACTTCAATTCATCTTCTATATCTTCTATAGAAATATTTCTTTCGATCATTTCACGAAACTTCTCTTTTACTTGTTTGTATTTTAAAACTTTTTTCATTTTTTAACCTTCTATAATTTCTTTTTGATTATCAAAAACCAATTTGATAGTATTATCTTCTATCAACACTAAATCAAAATCTATCTTTTTATTAAAGGAGAACATACTCCCAAGACTCACATGATGACTTTCGATTTCATTATAAATGACATAATTATCGACTACTTCATTGTGTCCTAATGCTCTGTAGCCTTCTATGTCACCTTTATTACCTTTTGAAGATACAATGTCCTCATGTATAGTATTTTCACTTATTTCCAAGGCCTTCATTTTAATATACATCACCACATCATCAGTGATACGTGACTCTAAAAAGCTACCTTCTTCACTGATATCCAAGTCTTGATGCAGGTGAAAAATCTGTTTGTAATTTTTAGGATCTTTAGATCTTAACACATCAATCACAAACAAAAACTCCATAGGCTTATAAAAAATATGCCTATCATGAGAAGCCACAAAATACTCATAGTAATGTGCTGTCTTTAAATGGTAATGGTTTTCTTTTTTCTCTGTTTTCTCTAATTTGGAAGTAAAAAAGTACTTTCTGTCAAGTCTATAATCTTCATTGTTTATCATTAATACATTATGTGCCCTTGTACTGCTACAATACTGCCTAAAAGGGTTATCCTTAACATAAGAATACTTTCCCGCATCTACAAGTATATTTTTACCGTATTCATAAAGTAAAATATTAAAAAAATCTGCATGTCTATGTGCTCTATTTAAAAACGCTGTATCAAAATATAACACCGAAGGGTTATCATTTTCTTCATACACATATGTATATCCACTCTCTTTAAAATGAGTTATGCCCTCTTTTATCTCTTCTTCTTTTCGAGGTTTTATCAC
>DQVJ01000253.1 GCA_015661795.1 Sulfurovum sp. | reverse complement strand
ATCTACTATAAATGGTTGTCCATCAACACATAACTCAAAGTTAAAAGTATCACTATGTGCATGTCCAGGTATGTAATCTGGTCCTATATTACCTACATCCATCACCATCTCATAACGTTCATTTTTAACTTTTCTGTAACCGCTATCCTTGAATGGCAATAGCTTCTTTTGTAGATCTAGCCTTAGCGCATACTTGTTAAGGTCATCTGTAGTTGGTGCTATGTTATTTGTACTGTCGTTTAACAATGGAATATCACCATTTTCATACGTCATAGAATTTAACCAGCCAAGCATTATTTCTGCTTTAGTAGTCAATAATTTAAGTAACTCTTGCTCTTTCCAGTCATTGTTTTGAAGTAAATTTATGCAATCAAGTACTCTAAAAAGCATAATCTGGTGATACATGGGGCTCAGTTCAAAATGAGCACCATCTTTTAAGATTTGTTCTTCTAGTTCTTCTATCAGTATTTTTTTTGCTTTATAATAAAACTTTTCATCTTTAAAATAATAAGCACCAAATAGTAATGAAAAACCATTTTCTAAAAGATGATTACCAAGTATATGATATTCGATGTTATCCATAAGTTTATGATATTGGGCATAAAGAGAATCATCAATTTTTTTATCTTGTATTCGATGATATGTCAAAAACTTAATCCAATTCATACCTCTTAAAGAAATAGGAAATGGCATCATCCCATCTCTCACATTTTCTATCTGACCCATGAAGTCATATATAAACAATAGTCCTTCATCTTTAGTCATGTCTTCTTGTTGTAAATAATCAA
Organism: Sulfurovum sp.; assembly: GCA_015661795.1. GTDB lineage: Bacteria > Campylobacterota > Campylobacteria > Campylobacterales > Sulfurovaceae > Sulfurovum. Next base: position 7,527 of record DQVJ01000253.1, on the reverse strand, counting down.
AATATGTAAGGTTGTAAGTCCAAAGTTTTCCGTGTTTAGCATAGTTCCAATCTATATTTTTATCAACTTTATACTTAAAATTTAACACAATAAATGTATTATTTTTATATATTGCATTTGAGACTATTGTTGCACACAAGTTAATAACTTCAGCATGTGATTGTAAAGTAATGGGATATCTATACTGATATAGTTTTCGCCATTTATTACGAAATATATAATATATCCTGTACTTGATTTGTTTTATTTTTAAATAATAAATTGTTTGAAACAATCGAAAAACATGACTGACATCAAATACCAATACCAATCCTTTTCAAAAATAAATTTGTTTGTTCTTCACTATTGAAATTTGAAAATGAACTTAAAGCATTTGTAGATAAATCAAAATAAGATTGATTATTAATGGATTCAATTGCACTCTGAAGTTGATGACTATCTTTTACATCAATCAATAAGCCATTCACATTATGAGTAATCATCTCCATAATACCTTCAAGCTTTGTAGCAATAACTGGTATACCTAATGAAAATGCCTCAATAATGACACCAGGATAACCTTCTCTATACGATGGTAGGATTAATACATCATATGTATTTAAAACATTGGTCACAGTATCTGGTTCTAAACAACCTTTATAATTCACATTTTTATCAAAAAGTATGTTTTCAGAATACCTATTCTCGCGTATTGGTCCGTATACATCTAGGGTATAATCACTGGTTAGTTTTTCTGTGATAGAAATAATTTCATCTATTCCTTTTTCTTGATTAATAGTACCTATATATACAAAACGTTTATTAAATGTACGAGGTATTTTAGGAACTACTAATTGCTGTCTAACATTAGGAAACCAATATGTTTCATCGTTCATGTGATAAAAATATTTAATTAAATATTTTGTTTCAAAAAAATTTATATCCATATTTTTCAATACATACTTAATAATTAATTTTTTTAAAAAATTAGATTTTGCATAAATGTCATCTAAATTTCCAGCAAACTTTCTCATACTGATATGTTTCTTATGTATTTTGGATAACAAGACAACAAGTGGTCCTAAAAGTAATAAACTATTATTGCTAGCTTGCAACGAAATGTACTCATAATTTTTAAATTGTTTTATTATCTGAAGAGAAGAAGAGAAAAAAGCAATAGCAGAATTAGGATAGTTATCTTTTAATGTATCAATCACATCATATTCAATTCTTTTTTGCTTTAATTCTAATAATAATAACTCAAACAGTATAGTAACACCACCTGTATTTGTTGCATCATTTTTATTTGACAATGGACCTATTAATAATAAGTGTTTCACTATATTTACCCTTCAATACTGATCAAATTTTTATAAAATAATAAAAAACATTTAATGCTATCATAGAAAATATATAATAAGAAAATATTTTTTTGATTTCATTTTTTGGAAGAACAAAAAATACATATAAACTCACAATATAGATAATAGGATAAACACTCATCATACGTCTTGCCATAGGTTCTGATGACATTAAAAATAAAATGGCTATCGCTACTATAAGTAAATATATGACTTTTGTATCGATCAGTCTTCTAATCTCTTTTTTTATCATGGCATATAACATCATAATAAAAATAAAAGGCCAAAATATACCACTAATAGCTTCTGGTAGTCGATCTATAGCTAGAAAAAAGGGGAAAGGCTGCATTTGACCAAAAAGTACTTTAGCAATATAACTTAAAGGGAAAGGTAGCTTGTTAAAAATAAGAGCGATAGAATCTTTAGATGCTTCGGCAATGCTTCGTGCAGTATTTGCTTCATTTAATCCTACCACTCTACCAAAAATTTTGTTAGCCATGAGTAAAATCAAAAAAGAAGAAAATACTACTACCAAAATATAAAATATAAATTTTATTGCTTTGGAATGTATCGTTTTAACATGAAAATGACTATATAAGACTACCAAGGCAAATAAAACCATACCCGATTCCATTCTTAAATAGTATGTGATAAAAGCAACAACTAACAGTAAGATGAAATTAATAAAACTATTTTTTTGTAAAAAAAGGCATATAAAAATCATATATGCCAATGCTACATCAATATCTCTCATGATGGGTGTTGAATACATAAAGACAGCAGAAAAAAAAGCAAATGCTATGGTTGCATTTAAGGAAAATGAAGTCTCTTTAAATTGATACTTTAATGTAGAATACAACACTATAGAAAATAACCCGCCTAAAAAAGGAGAAAGAATTTTTTGAGCTATAAGTGTATTATTTCCATCAACAATTATAGACAAATATGCTATGGATGAAATAAACACAACATACAATGGCTGTTCATGTAAAGGATAAGAGGCTAAAGTAAAAAGATCAAAAAAATGTTTTTTTCCTAAAATATATGGTAACCCTAAATTGGAATACTGATAAAAAGTATTTTCATCAATATAATTTAAAGGTACTTCATAGGGGTATAATTGTAACAAGATATAATAATTAATCAATGTATAAGCTAGATATAAAGAAAAGAAGAAAATAAATAGTTTTAGTTTGATAGCTATTTCATTTTTATCCGATAAAAGTAAAATCAAGACAATACCTAGTGCACTCATAAGCAAATACAAAATAATAGGTGTTAAACTGCCTGATATTGCGATTAATGTTAATATAAATAAAGATATCCATAACATTACAACAGATGTGATGTTGAGATTTATAAAAGAATTGCTTTTGTCATTTGGTATATTCATTTTAAAATCATCTCATTCTTTCATTGTTTCGATTCATAAAGTTTCAAATATTGTGATGCACATACCTTCATGGTATATTTGTCTTCATATAACTCAATAATTTTTTCTCTATTTCGCAAAGGATTTTCTATAAAAATATGTAATATCTTTATATAGTTCTCTACATTGATTTGCTCTGAGATATACCCATTGATATCAGGAACAATAATATCTTCAGGTCCTCCAGATGGTGTTGAGAGCACAGGTAACCCCATAGAAAAAGCTTCCAACGCTACTAACCCCAAACCTTCATAATGTGACGTTAAACAAAATGCATCTGCATGAGATAAATAGTCTGCTATATTTTCTTTTCGTCCAACAAACTTAATATGTTTAGAATATTTATTTTCATTTTTACACTCTTTATAATAACTCTGATCTTCTGTACCATCGTACCCAACAATACATAAACATACATTTTGTCCTTCATCAAGTAATGCATTAAATGTTTGTATCAACAATAGTGTATTCTTTTCTCTAGAAATACGACCAACAGAAAGAAACACTAAAGTATTTTTGTCCTTTTTCAAAGCAGAAATTTCAAGAGAAACTTCGTCCATTTTATTTGTTGTGGTTAATTTTGAACTACCATTAAAAATAATAGTATCCAGAGTGTCTCCATATATATTTTTTACTGTTTCATTTACGCTTTTACTAATGGCAACAGGCATAAACAAAGAAGGGAATAGATGAAACAATATCTTAATATAACTACGTAAGTATTTGTTATATTCTTTATGTGCCATCGTATGTACGGTATAAATAGAAGGTATTCTTTTTAGTAAAATAGGTATAGATGAGTAAATTAAAGCTCTGCCATTTATATGAATAATGTCAGGATTTATTTTCGACAACAATTTAAATATTTTATACATAACCTTTAAACTATATCCATCTTGTTTGTTTAAAGATATAAAATTTACATTAGGAGAAATCATTTGAACTAAAGGTTGATCATCGTTTACCTTATCAAGCACACACAAATAAATGTCATTCTCTGAAATCTCTGTTTGCGTATTACAGATATCAACGCAGAACTTTTCAGCTCCACCTGTATTGATACTAGTTAACAAGTGTAAGATTTTCACAGAATCATCTTTTTAATCATTTTTTTAAGTTGAAACATCCTATATGTTCCTAAACATGATGCTAACACACGTTCATATAACATAAATGTATTGAGTGGTTTTGCATATCCTAAATTATTTATCTTACCTTTACTTTTTAGGATTAAATCTTTATAACAAGGGGGAATCGTATATAAAAACCGTGAATATACCAATGCCAAACTTCTTTTTACATCTGTATTATCCAAATTATCTTCCATGAGTTTATAGTAGGTTTCAAAAGAGTTTAAATTTGACTCTAAAGCTTTTTTGGACACCTGTTTTGAAAGGCTATTCTCATTGTCTTTTCTGTAATACCCTTTACTCTCTTTGATAAAGAACAGTTTACTAGAGTGTGCTACTATCCGTGCTGAAAATTCTCCGTCATCATTGACAGATATTTTTTCATCCCACCCTGCACTCTCTTCTATCAATCTACGAGGAAACAACCATGCATAGATTACCACAGTCATACCACTTGCCCATAACGTAGTAAGAAAGTGTATGGGATTATCATAATTTGTATTTACTGGTAACTCTTTCCAATCCACATTCTCAATACTCTGATTAAACGTTCCCCATCTACCAAAGGAAAGTGCCTTATCATCACACTTTTTTAAAACTTCCAGTTGTAAGCGTATTTTATCTGGGTGTAAGAGGTCATCTGCATCTAAGTATTGTATATATTCTCCGGTGGAGAAGTTAAAAGCTTTATTTCGTGCAGAAGATGCACCACTGTTTTCTTGTGCATAGACTTTTATATTTTGATATTTTTTTTCAAATTCTTTAGCAATATCTAAACTCTTATCTTGAGAACCATCATCGACAATTATTATCTCTATATAAGGATATGTTTGGGCTAAACACGAATCAAGTGTTTCAGCTATATATGCTTCAGCATTAAAGAGTGGTATTAATATAGATACTGTGGGATTATCTGCCATTCAAGACTTTCTTTGTACGTTTAATATTTAGGCATATTTTATTTTAATCTAACTTCCATAGTCCTTATGCCTGCATTATATATACAAACTAAACTTTTATTGCTCTTAATTATAAGCCCTAAATAGACATTATAATGATATTATTTCATACAAAATCAAGGAAATCTCATTATGAAAATACTCATGTATGCACAATCAATCGGTACTGTTACGGAAACATTCATCCATCAAGATGCGGTTCATCTTTCTAAAAACCATGAACTACTCTATGTATGTGATACTATTGCAGACTCAGGTAATTATACACTTTATGACAATATCAAGGTGATTGAAGCAGACCCTTTGAGTATTATCCGAAGGGTACTATGGAAATTTGATATGCATATGAACCTCTATGATACACGTTTTTCAAAAGAATTGAATCAAACGATAGAAGCATTTCAACCGGATGTCATACATTGTCAATTTGGCATCCAGGCTCTTAAACTCATTGATAACCTTGAGAATCAAAATATTCCTTTGGTTATACAGTTTCGAGGTCATGATGCCAGTGATCTTTTACGAAAGAAATCCTATGTAAAAAGACTTCAAGAGGTTTTAGATAGGGATAATTATTACTCTATCTTTGTAGCTGGTTCACTTAGAGAGAACCTTAGAAAAAAAGGTATCAATGTAGAAAATAGTATGATTTTACATAGTGGTATTGACCTTACAAAGTTTGTGGTCGAAAAAGACAAAAACCATGATACATTTACATTTTTACAAGTCTCATCACTTGAAGAAAGGAAAGGGATAGAGTATACTTTAGAAGCATTTTCAAAATTCTTGTCCAAACAATCATCTAAAAACTTCAAACTTGTTTTAACGGGAGATGGAAAAAGAAAACCTGGGTTAGTGACTCTCGTAGAAAAACTTGGTCTTCAGGAACATGTTGAGTTTGTAGGTTTTGTTTCTCCTGCTGAGGCCAAAGAACTTATGCATAATGCAGATGTCTTTGTACATCACAGTATCACCACTGATGATGGTAATCAAGAAGGTATCCCTAATGCTTTAATGGAAGCTATGGCGATGGAATTACCTGTACTTAGTAGCTATCATTCAGGTATTCCAGAACTAGTCACAGATGGCGAGAATGGATACCTTATCGAGGAAAGAGATGTAGATACTTATGCTTCACGTATGGCAGACATCATTAGCTGGGGGAAGATGAAAGAAAACAGAGAAGTTATAGCCAATGAATTTGAAATAGGAATACACATTAAAAAACTTGAGGCATTTTATGCCCAAATGACTAAAGCGTAAATAGCTTTGATAATTATAGAAGCACTCTTTGCTTCTACATTACTTCTTACTATAACACTTCCACAATCCTAAAGAGATACCGATACTCACTATGACAATTATCATCTCTTTAAAATGAGAGACTAAATCTTGTGCAGCGTACACAGCAATAATCACTGAAATCAATGTACTCCCAAAGGTAGCTACTTTCATAACTAAAGAAAATTTTGATAATAACAAACAAGCAAGTATATAAATTACTATACTCACTAATAGAAGTAAAATAGAATAAAACACAATTACTTTTGCCAATAATTTTTCCCATTGTGCAGATTGCTGATATGTATGTTGGTAAGATAGCAATGAAGAAGGTAAATATTTTGCCAAATTATTATATTTGTATGCTGATTTAAGACGATTCATATGTAAATTTTCAAGCATAGAAGTTGCTTGAGAAATGGACATAAGTCGAATATCTTCTTGTGACTTTAACCATTTTAACTGTTCTTCAAACTCATCAAAAGTCATATATCCAAACTCTTTGCTTGCTTCTATAAAATCATACACATGAAATAACACTACAATCAAAGGTTGTGTATCTGAGGATGCTCTTGCTTCTTCAATGGCATTTTTTATATGTATGGGTTCAACTGTATAGGGGATAAACTGTAAACTAGACATAAACGTTTTATCTACAGTCTGTGCTGCAGACAGAGTTGTAAAACCAGAAGATTCTAGTGCCTTAAGAGTGTTTTGGTCATATTGATTCCAAGGAGGTATAAACGTTGTCACTTTTGCATCCATTAAGGTCTCAAGTAGTTTTTTTCCCTTTTGTATTTTTTCAACTTGAGAATGATAGTCTGCTCCTCTAAACTCAGACTTGTCAACTGCATTACGCGTTTGGTGAGAAAAACCATGCAGTGCAATATCTAATGTTCCTCTTTTTATCCATGTGTTGAAAATATTTCCTTTATCGGCTGTAAAAGAATATAAATCTTGTGGAGCCGGATCACTGGCATCTTCACAAGCAAAAGGCACTATCCCGTAAGTTACTGAAGCTCCAGTCTTATAAAATGCTTCAAGAATTTTCACTTCTGTCTCTGTTGAACTAACAGCTGAAGGATCATCCATCCTAAACACTATGTTGATTTTTTTATCTTTGATAGACTCTGCACTAACTGCTGTAAAGAAGAACATAAATACTAAAAAAATAGAGCTTGTTTTTCTATAAAATAGATGTTTTTTGTACATTTTTTCCCTTAAAATCACTAAAACTAAAAAAGTTAAATTTATATAATAAAAATTTTACTTTAGACTTCTGCAGGGACAACTTAAAACAACACATTTTAATTAAAACTTCATGCAAAAGAATGTAAAATGACAAGTCTAAAGAAAACGGGGAAGAGGATAATCTACCATGCTAT
>DQVJ01000139.1 GCA_015661795.1 Sulfurovum sp. | reverse complement strand
TTGTCCATACTCTCCATCACATCGTTTACAAACTTTTGTGTGACAGGTTGGTTAAAGTCTACAACCGCAACCTTTTGTCCCAGTGGGACAGGCTCACCTAGAAGTCCATACTGTTTGGCTATAAATGCAAGCAGGACTATCTCAAAAACAATGGCAATCACAAACATCCATGTTTTTATTTTCGATGAGCGGGCATCCCATGCTGCTTTTTTTTGCTCAAGTACTTCTGTTGGTTCTTTTTTACCAAATAATCCAAAAAATGCCATGGTTATTATCCTTCTTTAAAAATGTGTGTGATTATGGCATAAAATAATGAGAAAAAGATGAGTTAGCTCTTCCAGTGCAAAACATCATCTCTATAACATGTCTCCTTCACCATTGCCATAAGTTCAGGGAAAAAGTCTAAAAAGGCTTCTTCTAAAAATTCTCTTTCTTCTGCTATAAGAGGGATATAACGTGTAGTTGTGTCTTTAGAGCGTGCTCTGTCCGAGAGTCGGTTGTCTATACGTTCAAAAGCATCTACTACACCACGCATATGTATGTAGCTGGAGAGTTGTCGTGTACCCACAACTCTCGTTATAATATTTTGGGCTTTACTCGGGTAGGTATGTATAGCTCTCATCGCATCAAAATGGAAATCTTCTAAAAATAGCTCACGAGGTATAGTACAAAAGAGATCCCAATGTTGACTCAAAAAATGGTCATAAAGTATATCAAGCACTACACCTTTTAAATGCCCCCGCTTTGTAAGCCTTGCCTTACTTTTTGAGACTATGGGGTGTTTGTCTGTAAAAGAGTCTATTCGCATGTGCATCTCTATGCCATACAGTATCCTATCACTTGCACCCGCCCATGCTTTACCTTTAAGGGGATCTGTGAGTAGATTACCAAGTTGGTGTTCTATATGGTTTTCTGAAAGTAGAACATGTGCGAGCCAATTCATGTTATGCCTAATGTACTTTTCTATAATTCTATCTGCAGTACCTTAGTTTTCCTCATAATTTACTTACTTAACGAGCCAAATTTACACTGAGGCTTATCTCATACCTGATGCTATAGCCTCTTCTAATTCTCCAAATGCTTTGTCCATTGCCGATACAATACTATCAGAGTCTTTTGATGTAGGCACTTTTGCAGCAAATAATTTTGCTTTTCTTTTTTGGGTCTGCAAATGTGTCACTTCCCAATTGGCATCCAAATATACATGATTACCTTGAGCGATAAAACGTGTAATATGTACTGCTACTTTGAGTTCGGGTTGTCTCTCTACTCCCCATGGATAACCATATACTTTAGGCTCATTAAACTTTTTTTGTAAAAAAGAAATGAGCCGTTGTGTCAAGCCATCATCTAAATCCTCTCCCCACATCGCATTTCTTAAAAGTGTAATTTGATTTGAAGACTTGGCTATAGCTATCTCTCTTTTATATAGATAATGAGGCACTATGACCTTCTCTACACCTATAGTTTTCTTTGCATCGTTATATACATCTTGAGGTTGAGAAGCCATTGAAAGGACATAATAACTCTGAGAAGAGATACATCCATTTAAATTCACAAGTAGCAATAATGTAAAAAATAGTTTTAGGTTTGTCATTAGTTATCTCCAAAAATAAGTGAATTAGGTTTACGGTTTAACATTTTTAAGAAAACTTGCATCTCTTGTGATGTCTTGGTAAGTACTTCAAGCGTTTGGGAAAGTTGATTGTTTAGCAGTGAATTACTGTCATATCCTTTCACCACTTTTGTTGTACTTTTTAATGTTTTTGTCATCTCTTTTAATGCCTTATTCAGTTCATCTGGTAAAACTTCAAATGATTTTTTACTGGTCAACCTGTTTATATTTTTCACGGTCATTTTTAAATCTTTTAACAAAATATTCGCATTTTCAACAGGTTTGGCACTTTCCTCTACCACTTTAGTAAGTGATGCAAGAAGTTTATCCAAGGGTAGATTATTTAAGGTATCAAGTATCTGACCTATACTGTCCATCATACCTGAAGAACTGTTACTTGCCATTGGTAGCAATGCGTATTTTTTTCCTTTACCTATTTTACCTGCACCATCTTGATGTGCAAATGTCAAGTCAACAAACAATACCCCAGTAATAGGGTCTAACGAGGCTATCTTAGCACGCAAACCCTCCTCAACAGCCTGATAAAAATTGACAAGACCACTTGTATTACTCTCATTCTTATCTTTAAAGACTGATGTATCAATTTCAAGTATGATATCGCCTGTCATTGTATGTATCGTTTTATTGTAAGAAAGTTTAACATCAATCACACGCCCTATATCAAACCCATCAAAACGGACTAGAGAACCTATCGCTAAATTAGCCACAGATTGATCTGTATGTAGCATAAATCTTTTCTTTACTTTTTCAAAAGCACCTACCATATGTTTTTCTGCTTCTGTTTCACTTTTATATAGAGGAAAAACATGTCCAGTAGATACAGGATCATGCTCTGTTTCACCTGTAGAAGAAAATACGATCCCCCCTGCTAACATATAATTCAATGGTGCAATATCAATATCCAAATTTCCTTTGCTAAAATCAACATTAATCATATTTTTTCTCCAAAACTTGGAATCTTCATGTACAAAAGGTACATATTGATTATCTATAAACACAACTATGTCTACACTATGATTATCTAAACTCAAATAAACATATTGCACCTGACCCACCTTAATGTTTTTATAATATACAGGGGTACCTATCGAAACATTTTTTCCAGTAAGTGATCGAAGTACAAAGTATTCCCCACGGGTACTATCATTATAAGGTTGAGTCAGGCCAAAGTGGGTTTCTTTAAAAGTACCACCTTTTTTTGAATACACATCTATATATGTTCCTGATATCAATGTATCTAAACCACTCACTCCTGACAAACCAACTTCAGGCTTTACAATCCAAAATCTTGCATATTCTGTCATATACGGTCTAGATGCTTTCGTGTTCATCCGCACGACAACTACCACACCATCGATATCTTCTTGTATATAGATTTTAGTGACTTTTCCAATAGGAACATTCTTAAATTTTACGACACTTTGACCAGCAACTAAGCCCTCATTTTTTGGAAAAATAATCTTAATCTCAGGGCCACGATCAGCAAAATACTGATATGCCAGCCAAGCAGCAATGAGTAATGCAATAAAAGGAACAATCCAAATAGAAGTGATAAGATTAAACTTTGAGGACTCTGTAATCTCTGGTAATTGTTTTGACATTTATTTATTTTCCTTAATCAGTGTTTCATCAAAAGCATGTGCTGCTAGAAGTGTAAAAAAGACAGACAGTGCAAAAGCAGTGGCTGCAGTACCTGCAACTATCTCTACATTTGCAAGATGAATAAGTGCAGCCAATATCGCTACAACAAAAACATCAATCATAGACCAAGGTCCAATAATTTCTGTAAGATAGTATAATTTATGTTTATTCACTTTTTTATCTTTTCCTATAGGGTATTTTACACTAATTAAAAGATAAATCAAGATAAGAAATTTCACTATGGGTATCAAAATGGATGCCACAAAAATAATCAAAGCAATGGGATAAGAACCATGTTCCCATAATAAAGCAACACCTCCCAAAATAGTACTTCCTTCTGTTGCACCAAATTGTGTAGAAACCAACATGGGATATAGGTTTGCTGGAACATATGCTATCATCGCAGTAATCAAATATGCCCAGGACTTTTCGGTAGTGAATCTTCTGTGTTGATAAATACCTGAACCACAACGGCGACATAAATTGGATTTTCCTCTATCAATATTAACTGCTCCACATACAGGACACCTGATAAGTTTATCCTCATCAACCTCTATCATCTGTTTCCCTGTTTTGTATTATTCTTTTTCTTAACATCCATACTTCTGAAAGATGCAAACGTTTCACAATATATAAATCAATGAAGACAAATACCGCCAAGGCCCAAAATGAAATCCCCATATGTATCTGGGCATACCCTATAAGTTTTACCAACGCAACAAGTATACTAATAAGAAAAATATCTGTCATACTCCAAGGTGTAATATGTGACAGTAGGATGAGTAAATCCTTAGTCCACTGATCACCTCGTCCAAACTTTAAAAGTGTAAAAAGAATCAAGTTAACTATAAATATCATTAAAGGAAAAATAAAAATAAGAAATGCACATATGATACCCACTATATAAAAACCACTTTCAAACAAAGAAAATATTGTCTTGGGAATTGTAATAAACTGTTCACTCCCCAGTATATCTATCTGCACGAGAGGAAATAGATTTGCCAAGATAAAAAATATCAATCCAGTAATGCTTAAAGCCAGGCCATGATCTATGAGCCTCGTATCATACCTGTAAAGTATGCCTCCACATGTTGAACAGCACGCTTTACTCCCATCTTTAATCGGAATTTCTTCATGGAGTGTATAACATTGGTGGCATATGATGAGGTTATCTAAAGCATCTTCATTTTCAAGTTTCATGGATATAATTATAGCCAAAGAATGTAAGAAGGCATAGTATGAACATACTTTCCATTGGTAAAGAAATACAATTTAATCAACTTCACATCACTTCTATTGCATTTTCAGATGTCGATAAGATACAAAACCTAGAAGATTACGATTATCTTATCATCAGTGGTGGGGATGGTAGTATCAGACGTACTGTCCAACAGCTCTTAACTTTAAATGTAACTCTTCCTCCTTTTATTATCAATGCAACAGGCTCCTTTAATGTCATAGCAAAAATACACAAAACCCCGAAATTAGAAATGATATTGGCATCTTTGAGCAATCAGGAAATACCACAAACAAAAAAGCAAAAAATATATAAACTAAACAATGAAATATTTCTGTTTTCAGCTGGAAATATGGGTGATCTACAACATATTTTTCTTTCTGAAACATTACGTTTTGGTCTGCTTCAAAAGGGTATGATGAAATACATATTATCTGCACTCTTCTTATTTCCGGTACATCTTATTATGACACCATTTATGCTTATGAGTAAAACAAGATTTTTTATATTTACACCCTTTTATTTTATTCAAAAATTTGGTAGTTTTTATGGCAAGGTTGAGGAAATATATATTGACTTGCATAATCATCACAATCATCTTCAACTCGATGGTGATATTGTCACGATTGAAGAAAATGTTATTGTCATAAAACTTCTAGGAAATATTGATATAATTGTACAGTCCAAATGAGGTAATAGTTAGGTAATACATTATTGTTATCCTAACGCGAAATATAATTTATGTATGGTGGGTAAGTATAGTGGCATACTATGTATAAACATTTTTTGAATTTGTTTTTCTCGAAAAACAATATGCCTATACAGGTGAATCCATTAGAAGAAGACAAAGATTATTCTAAAACAAGTTTGAATAATGAAGAAAAAAAACTCATCACTTTTCTTAAAAAAAACTCTCCTAAAACAGAAATAAACAATGAAATATATAGAGTACAAAATCTGCTTAATGAACTGTATGGCCTTATAGAACCTATAATTCAGAAAAATAATATTGAGTTTCTCTATGATATTGATGAAAGTATTCCTATTGAAATGGTTGGGGACCCCCTTCTTTTAGAACAAATGCTCTATCACTTATTGGCTTTTCTTTTGGGCAATACCCAAAACAGTACATTGATAATGAAACTCGAAAAAAGTACAAATCATATTACCTATGAAATAGTTAGCCAACATCACAATCTATCTGTCCAAGACGACAATAACACTGCTTGCAAATTATTGATTGAAAAAATGCAGGGTCATTTATCTGTAACGAATAATAAACAATATACTATCCATAAGATCACACTTCCTCTTCTTCGTCATGACTTATATCAGGAAAGTTATTATCAATTGCCTTCTCATATTACACAGAAAAAAATACTCTTAATAGAAGATGACAAAGAAACTTCTGCAATTATCTCCAAAATATTTACCCAATTCAAGCTTCATATCACTATCGAAAACTTTGATACGCTCCCTTCTCTTCAAGATTTCCATACCTTTGATATGCTTATTTTAGATGCAAAAAGAATTACCCCCGTTTTAATGAGACACCTTCAAGAAGTAAAAGATACATTTGGATTAAAAATAGTTTCACTTGAAAACCTATTTGGCTGGCAAAGGGGCAGACGCCATAACCCGAATGCTCTTATTAACAAATACCTCTATAAACCATTATCACGTGGTATGGTATCGGGGTTACTCTATGAAATGTTTGTGCTTCGAACGGATGAAAATATTGTAATAAACGAAGATACAGTACACAAAGACCTACAACGTACTGGGGAAATTGTTTTTATAGAAGAAACCCCTAACATCAAGCGTGAAAGTTTTAAAGATTTTGGATATAAACATATCTTAGTAGTTGAAGACAATATTATCAATCAAAAAATCATGCAAAGTATTTTAGATAAATCCCATATAAGAGTGACACTTGCAAACAATGGCCAAGAGGCTCTAGATTACATAAATAACGATTCATCTATTGATATAGTACTCATGGATATCAACATGCCAACAATGGATGGTTATCAGGCAACAAAACATATACGAAAAAATGAATCTTTACATGATTTACCTATTGTCATTGTTTCTGGTCTTGGTTTTAGAAATGAGATAGAAGAGATGTACTTGGTAGGTGCAGATGCACATCTGACCAAACCATTTAAAATAGGTCAACTTTATACTGTTTTTAATCTCTATCTTACCAAGAAAGCATCATCTACTCATACCTTACCCATATATATAGAATATCATGAACAAAAAGATATCCTAGATACACAAAAAGGTATTGCTAAAATGCATAACATCGTAGTTCATCGAGATATTTTACGTGAAGCATTGGTCAGTTTAAAACATTCACACGATATTATTAAAGCACACATAATAAGAAAAGAATATGATGAACTACAAGAATACTGTACAGACTTACTTCAAGATGTTAGATCCATTGAAGCACATAATATAAGTAAAACCCTCAATGAAATACTTATACTTATTAAAAACCATGAAGAAGAACTTTTACCACCTTATATCACACATTATCACGACGAATGGATCAAACTTAAAAGAAATATTGAGCTATATCTTAAAAGTGTTTCAGCCTATTAAGCATATCTTATGATATATGATTCCTTCACTCTATATTTAGTCTATCATAAAACACTACAACCCTGTTATCCACATTCACAACCCTACGTAAATACTGTATTAAATCACCTTTAGAAAAATCTATCTTCAGATTCTTAGGATTAATTGCACGAGAAATAGCTACATAAAACTGTGAGGGTGCGAAGATATTGTCTACATTACAAACAAGATTGTCTATACTCATACCTTGGCTTTTATGTATCGTTACTGCGTATGCAAGCTTAAGGGGGAACTGTGAGAGTGTAGCTAAGCTTATGGTCTCTATCGTGCCATCTTCCTTTACGAGCATATCTACCAAATCAAACTCATGACGCTCTACACGCACATACTCTTCTTCTTTTTCTACTATGAGGTAATCATCTTCTATCTTTCTGAGTATGCCTCTTTCACCATTGACAAATTTTCCCCATTTATTTACGGTAAATAGTATGGGTACACCCTCTTTGAGTGTGAGTTGTTCTGAGATAGGCAACATCTTTTTCCAACCTGAGAGCTTTTTTTCATGTACAGAGCCAAACATCTCTATGTTTGCAAAGAGTATGGTCTCTTCTGTATCTAGTTCGTTGATTTTTGCTCGGTTGGTTTGTTCTACTTCGAGGTTACGTCCGTAAAGGTAGGTTGGGTCTTTTTCCATAGACTCATTGTTCCATAGTTTCATCATATATGCTTCAACCTCTTCATCACACTCACCTTTTCGTACTTTAGAGAGAATGTGTGTAAATTCAGCATCAGTGGTACGTTTCATTTGGGTCAACTCTATCACCATCAAGTCAAACCTATCCCAAGCCATAGACTCAAAGGCATAGAGTTTAGTACCAAAAACATCGTTACGGTTACTATGTTTCACCACAGGAGGAAGCTGAAAAAAGTCACCCACAAAAAGTACCTTACCCAAGTAGCCATAGTTGTTGAGTCTATAGGCTATCATGTCAAGCAAGTCAGTACTCACCATACTTATCTCATCTATGATGATAAGGTCTGTGGCTTTGAGTACCTTTTTTAAGTCCATCAAACGCTTTTTAGCCCGTTTGTCACTCTGGTTAAGCTCATCGAAATTTGAAGAGATACCAAAAACAAAAAAACTATGTACTGTAAAGCCCCCTATGTTCACTGCACTCACACCCGTAGAACCTAAAGAGACTACCTGCTTCGCACGTTTACGGTAATCTTTTATAATCTCATTGGTGATGTAAGACTTACCAGTCCCCGCCCCACCTGTAAGAAATACGTTAGAATGTTTGAGTGCTTCAAGTACGTCTATTTTGTCCATGATGTGCTTTCTTCTGATTTTTGGGGTATTATACTCAAAGGTTGGTTAGTGCATGTCTAAAGGGCTAACTACTTTACCCTTGTTCATCTCGGCTACCACGTGAGTATATATCATTGTTGTCTCTACAGATTTATGCCCAAGTAACTCTTGTATGCTTCTAAGGTCAATACCTGCTTGTAGTAGATGCGTGGCATAACTATGTCTAAAAATATGAGAAGTAATTCGTTTATGAATTGTTGTTTTTAATGAAGCTAACTTTATATTTCTACCAAATATTTTGGGATGAATATGGTGTCGCCTTACTAATTCACTTCGTGGGTCTTTAGAAACTTTTGTCATAGGAAAAAGATATTGCCATTTAGTTTCAAGCTTACTTTTAGGTGATTTTTTCTCTAAAGCATAAAAATAATATTGCAGAAAAAGTTTGATTTTGTGTAGAAGGTGAAACTTTTCTATCTACAGCAAGATGCGTCAAAAATTCCTCTATTTCTCTTTTACCCATCTCTACAGGATGTTTTTTATTATGATAGAAAATATAGTGTTTTATCCAGTGAATGTAAGTCTTCTGTGTAGATATACTATTAATGTTTAAATCGAATTTTATCTCGTACAATATCTAATAATTTTCTCTTAACCTCCATACTCTACTCCTCATATTTTAAGCTCAAGTACGCTCTTTTAATGGAATTTAGACAATTATTGCTCAGATATACTCCAATAACGGCAATAAAAATATTAAAAGAACACTTTTTCTTTAAGGATTATAAGGTCAGTTATGATAAAAGCGACTAAAGTATGTCAAATTGTAATATTTTTACTTAAATCCACATTATTAATAGGGACTTTTTATGTCCATATAATTAGTAGTATGAGGACACTTGCGCTATAATGGTGTTGAATAAATAGTTGTTCGAACAACGGGGGCGTTATGAACACTAACCAAACTACCTTGAGTACAAAAAGAGTATTATGAAAACCATTGAAAAAGTTATTTTATTAAATTACAAAAGGTTCCCAAGTTTTGAAATTGCATTTAACCCACAACTTAATATATTAGTTGGTGATAATGAAGCAGGAAAAAGCTCTATATTATCAGCAATAGACTTAGTTATTAGTGGAAGTAAAAATAAAGTGGAGTTACAAAGTTTAGAGGCTCTTTTCAATATAGATATTTGTAAGGAATTTTTAGAAGGTAGTAAAAAAATTGAAGACCTACCAATTATGTTTGTTGAATTATATTTAAATGAACAGAACAATCATATGTTGAATGGTAAAAACAATTCAGAGGAAAGAAAATGTGATGGTCTACGATTTACATGTGAACCAATGGATGAATATAGCAGTGAAATACAAGAAATCCTTAGTGAGGATGACGCAAATTTTCCATTTGAATATTATTCAATTCGATTTACAACATTTGCGAGTGAACCTTATACGGGATATAGAAAATTCCTGAATCATTTAGTTATTGATAGTTCCCAAATTAGTAATGAATATGCTACACAAGAATATGTCAAAACCATGTACAGAGCCAATGTAACGGAGATAGAAAAAATTAAGTATCAAAATGAGTATCGAAAAATTAAAAACTCGTTTAAAGACAGTTCCTTATCTAAACTAAATGATAAATTGGATGAATACCAATTTACAGTTAAAACAGGTTTTAAATCAAAGTTAGAAACAGATTTAACAATAACTGAAGATGAGATACCTATTGAAAATAAAGGAAAAGGTAGACAATGTTTTATAAAAACAGAGTTTGCACTTCAAAAAACTCAGTCTGGAGACAATTTAGATACTTTACTTTTAGAAGAGCCTGAAAATCATTTAAGTCATATAAATATGAAAAAACTAGTTAGAGATATTGCTGGTTCAGAAGAAAAACAATTATTTATTGCAACTCATAATAATTTAATTAGTTCTAGATTAGATTTACGAAAAACTATCATGCTTAATAGCAATAGTGCTATTCCGATTCTATTAAAAGATTTACCTGAAGAAACAGCAAAATTTTTCATCAAAGCACCAGACAACAATATATTAGAGTATATTTTATCTAGTAAAGTTATTTTGGTTGAAGGGGATGCTGAGTTTATTCTCATAGAGGCTTTATATAAAAATCTTACTGGAGAAAAACTAGAAGATTCTAATATACATGTAATTTCTGTAGGAGGCACAAGCTTTAAAAGATATTTAGATCTAGCTAAACTACTAAATATAAAAACTGCCGTGATAAGAGACAATGACAAAGATGTTCAAGCTAACTGTGTAGATAATTACACAGATTATGTACATGACAAAATTGGAATTTTTTATGAAGTAGATAATGCAAAATATACATTTGAAGTTTGTATGTATGAATTAAATAAAATACCATGCGATGCCTTATTTCTTTCTGGAAGGAAGACATTGACTGTTGAAGAATATATGCTTAAAAATAAAGCGGATGTTGCTTTTGAACTATTAGATAAAAAAAGCGATGTTTTAGTTACTCCAAAATATATTCAAGAGGCAATTGAGTGGATAAGAGAATAATATTTGCAGTTGCTGGTTCTGGCAAAACAAGTTTAATCATTGAAAAATTAACCCTTGGAAAAAGAAGCTTACTCATTACATATACTGAAAATAATTTTATAAATTTACGAAAAAAAATTATAAATAAATTTGGATATTTTCCTGATAATATACAAATTTATTCTTATTTTACTTTTCTATATTCTTTTTGTTATAAGCCATTTTTAGCATTTCAAATAAAAGCTAAAGGTATCAATTGGGAACCAAGTTTACCTAGATTTACAAAAACTTCAAGTTTAGAGCATTATATGGATTCTCATAGACGACTTTATCATGCGAGAATAGCTAGATTATTTCAAGAAGCGAACATTTTATCTGATATAAATGAAAGGCTTGAAAAATACTATGATGGTATATTTGTGGATGAAGTACAAGACTTCGCTGGACATGATTTCAACCTTTTAGCCTCAGTTTGTCGGTCAAATATTAATATAACACTAGTCGGAGATTATTTTCAACATACATTTGATACAAGTAGGGATGGAGCTACAAATAAAAATTTACATGCTGATTATCAAAAATATCAAGATAGATTTTCTGCCGCAGGTTTACATGTAGACTTAGAAACTCTTTCTAGTAGTTATCGTTGTAGCCCAACTATATGTAGTTTTATTTCCAGTTCGATAGGTATCGATATATCTTCTCACCGAAAGGATATTAAAAGTATTGAGTTTATTAAAGAACCTGAACGTATTGATGAATTAATGAAATGCTCAAATACTGTTAAGTTGTTTTATCAAAGCCATCAAAAGTATCAATGCTATTCAAAGAACTGGGGTGCATCAAAAGGAGAAGACCATTATAATGATGTATGTGTAATTTTAAATACCACAACGCTAAAACAATTTAATAGTGGAAAACTAGATGAACTTGTTCCACAGACAAAGAACAAACTTTATGTTGCATGTTCAAGGACTAAAGGGAATTTATATTTTATTGCAGAAAAATTGTTAAAAAAGTACAAATAGTAAATACGTTTCATAACAAAAACGAGGAACGAATATTTTCCCCTACGGAGAAATTATCGCTCACGAAAAACGTTGTATCCTAAACAAACATATTTTAAAATAAGAGAGATTTATGTCAAATATAAAATTAATTTCAACTTCAGCATTAGCTAAGAAGATGGGTATCCCTAAAAAAAAACTTGATGAAATGCTATTAGCCGTTAAATATATTTCTAAAGAAGAAAAAGGCTTTAGCTTAACTGCATTAGGTATTGAGAAAAGTGGTTGCATGAAAAATCATGCAAAGTTTGGAGATTATATTGCATGGGATGAAAATATAGAAATACCAAATAAACTAATAATCCAAGGTAAAGAATTTTATTCATCAACAAAAATTGCTACAAAATATAATCTTTCAGCAAGAAAAATCAACATGATTTTATCAGAGATAGGCTTTATTGAAAAATATCTTAAAGGCTGGACAATCACTATTTTAGGAACAAAAAATGGTGGTATTCAAAAAGAAAATGTAAAAAATGGCATACCTTATGTTGAATGGAATGAATCTATTTTTACAAGTTCAGCATTTTCATCAATACTTAAAGAAGTTAAGGGTGAAGCTGGAGAAAGCACAC
This sequence comes from Sulfurovum sp., assembly GCA_015661795.1. GTDB lineage: Bacteria > Campylobacterota > Campylobacteria > Campylobacterales > Sulfurovaceae > Sulfurovum. The sequence goes on along the minus strand of DQVJ01000139.1, from coordinate 639 downwards.
AAATAGAAATTGCAAACACTAAGAGTTCAAATTTTAGAGAAAAATTTCCTGCTAAACATAGAGCGACAGACGGTCATATGGTTAGAAGTAAAGCTGAAATGCTTATTGACAACTGGCTATATATGGCAGAAATAGTTCATGCTTATGAAAGAAAACTCCCAATTGAAGAAGAAGTTTATTGTGATTTTTATATTCCTACAGGAAAAGTATATATTGAATTTTGGGGCTTAGAAAATGATCCTAAATATGCCAAGAGAAAAGAAATTAAAAAAGAGATATACAAGAAGTATGACTTCAAACTAATTGAACTTACTGATGAAGAGGTCTTTAATCTTGATGATGTTCTTCCAAGAATGTTATTAAAGTATGGAGTACAAACTTACTAGAAGATACAACAAAACAGAGTAGCCAATAAGTAGCCTCGTGGCGACTTATTGGCTATCTTCGACCGTTAGATACCAAAAGGACTTGAATGAGTATATCTATATGATAAAAGATAATAGATTTTTTATAGAAAATAAGTATTTGAAAGCAATGATTTCATATTGTAAGCCTCCCCTTAAACCGAACTATCTCAAGCGGAACAATTCTGTTCTAAATTGTACTTTTCCAAATATTCAATAGGACTTAATTTTCCTA
>DQVJ01000104.1 GCA_015661795.1 Sulfurovum sp. | reverse complement strand
ATTAAGGGCAGGCATAGACGCTGCATGGTCAGATATAGATGTACAGCTGAAACGCCGTTACGATCTTATACCGGCATTGGTAGATACAGTTAGAGGATATAAGGAGTATGAGGCTGAGACACTTGAAAAAGTCATTCAAGCTCGCCAGCAAGGACTTTCGGCAGGTTCTCTAGATGAGAAAGCAGCAGCAGCAACTATGATGTCTGGGGCTTTAGGTAAACTTTTTGCCTTAGCAGAAGCTTACCCTGATTTAAAAGCAAACACAAACTTCCTAAAACTTCAAGATGAACTCTCAAACCTTGAGGATGCTATACAAAATGCGAGACGTTATTACAATGCTATTGTCAGAGACTATAATGCGAAATTAGAGTCATTTCCAGACCTTTTTATAGCACAAAAGTTTAATTTTACTGGGCGTGAGTATTTTGAGCTTGATGCAAGTGAAACTGAAGCAGTAAAAAAGATGCCTAAAATAGACCTCTGATCAATGAAAAATTTACTACTATATTCCCTATTTCTAATAAGCTTATGGAACTTTCTTTATGCAGAAAAAATATCAGACTATCAAATAGATGTAAATATCGAAAAAAGTGGAGAAATTTCTATTACTGAATCTATAAAATATGATTTTGAAAGCAACAGTAAACATGGTATATATAGAGATATCCCTTATACAATCAAAAAGAACAATCGGGTTAAAGATTTAGCGTTGTATGATTTTTCTGTTCAAATGGATACTGGTAGTGTGAAATGGGAAAAGTCCACTATGAAATCTTCACATGCAGGAGATATCATACGTTTAAAGATAGGAGATGCTACTACATATGTTACCGGTAAACACCTATATACCATCACTTATCGAGTTAAAATAGGTGTACTTCCCTCTTCTCAAAATGAAGATAATGATGCTATACGTTGGAATATTATAGGGACAGGTTGGCAAGTGCCTATTGAAAATATTAGGGCAAACTTCTTCTTACCTTCTTCTTTACATCAAAACAATGTTGACCTTTCTACCTATACTGGGAAGTATGGTGAAAAGAGTTCAAAAGCGTTGTCACTATGGGTTAACCCACAACATTTACAAGTAAAAATAGATAAACTTAAGCCACATGAAGGTGCAACCGTTGAATTAGCCTACCCTTCAGGACTCTTAGAACAAAGTGGTAAAGAAAATGTCAAAGCATCTTTACTAGACTTGTTTTTAGAGTACTGGCACTGGGGAGCACTTATTGGATTTTTACTCTATTTTCGTGATATATTTAAAAAACATGCGGGTTTTGTAGACAGACGTTCTGTTGCTGTCCAGTATGAAGCACCCAAAGATTTAACACTATTACAATCTGGATTACTTTTAGATAAATTTGCAGATAATGAAGATTTTGCAGCTGCAGTACTTGAACTGGGATATTTGGGACATCTAGAGATAGAACAAAAAGATAAAAAATCTGATCCTGTTTTATTGCGTAAAAATGCAGATACTAGTATGTTAACGCTGGATCAAAAGTATTTACTCGAACAGATACTATTTAAGGGGAAAAACAATTTTGTAATGTCATCTGGGTCAAGCTCAAAAGCACTAATCTTAAAAGATGGGTTTCGTTATATTAATGATAAACTTTACACTTGGTCTGTTTCTAACGGATATATGTCTGAAAACCCACAAAGAGTACGTAAAAACTTTTTATGGAAAAGTATTTTGTTACTTTTACCCATCTTAGGATTGGTAGTTCACAGTCTTTATAAGAAGTTTGGCACGGATACAATATTTTTACTTATTTTCCCTATCATTTTTGGTGGGGTGGGTATAGGTATCCTGCTATCTCAAAAAAGTTGGTTGGCAAAATTACAGGGTGTATTGTTCGCAACAGCAGGAATGGTCCCTTTATTTATGATTCAAGAAAATGGTCTTAATCTTCAAGAATTTATATTTGGTCCTATGGGTGTATTTGTCATTTTGATTTTAGCTTTTGTATATACTTACAAACATATGGGTAAATTCACCCCTAAAGGTGCGTATGCATCCAAACACCTTTTAGGGTTAAAAGAGTTTATTGCACGTGTAAAAGAAGATGAAGTGAAGCGAAGATTAGAAGAAGACCCACTTTATTTAGAAAAACTTTTACCTTATGCTGTTCTTTTTAAAGAGACTAAACATTGGCTCTCTTTTTATGATGTACTTCATGTAAAAACCCCACTTTGGTACCATGGAAACATTTCTAACATGGAACATTTTTCTTCTTCAGTAGATGCAGCTGCTACCCCACCATCTCAAAATAGTGGTGGTAGTGGATTTTCAGGAGGCGGTGGCTTTTCTGGCGGTGGAGGCGGAGGTGGTGGTGGGGGCTCATGGTAGCCTCTTAGGTTTAAAAAAATAATGCTAAAATCCTTTTAAAAATAGAGGATAGACTATATGGACACACTTTTTGTCTATGGTACACTTATGCCTAATTGCCCCAATGGACATATCTTAGAGAATATTACTGGAAAATTTGTACCTGCTACAGTAAAGGGTGAACTTATAGGTGCGGGATGGTCTGCTTCTATGGGCTATCCTGGGATTAAATTAATCCCTGAATCTGACACTGTTCATGGATATTTATTTTACTCACATAATTTGCAGAACAATTGGGAATACTTGGATGCTTTTGAAGGTGATGAGTTCGTACGTACAGAAGTATGTGTCGAACGCTATGATGAACTGGATGTAGATACCTTTATTTATGTATTGAAAGATACTAAAGAAGAGATAGAAGAATAAAGTATGACAATTTGACATTATTTTAGAGGATTACTTCCATAGTATCTTATCATACAAACATGTATCAAAAGAAAAAAGAACGACTTTATATTTCAGAACTACTTGAGAACCCTTCGGTCTCATACCCTTCTTATTATCTCCTAAGTATGACTATGCATAAAAATGAAATACTGCATAGTGCAATCATTGCTTTACATAGCTTTGATTTTTCTTATTATGACACCGCAAAATCTTATAATGAAATCTTTGCTATGTTGTGTTCAGGTACTTTTCCCATTTACAAAGAGAAGTATATTGTTGGATATTTTGGAAATAAAATGATGTATTTAGAATCTAATGGATGGAAAGCTATGCCTGCAACAGAAGATATTTTTAAAATGGAGAATTGGCTTGTGTGTTAAAGTTAACTATAACTTAGTAAAATTAAAATTATAATTTTACTAATTAAGACTAATTTTATCTTATTTAGATATACTTTGACCCTATCTTAGGTAGTGAGGCTTTTTTTTATTCTTCCTCCTTTTTTAAAAAATATAGTTCAGATACCAATGAACTTCCCAATAGTCATATATCACTATCTAAGATACCTTCAAATATATCAAGTAATCTTTATACTAAACGTACTATGTATCTATGGAAGTTTCTTTAATTTCCTAAAATCAATAGATTTGGCATATGCTTTGAGTTCATCTAATTTCACCTTTTGACCTTCCACTTTTATAAAAAAACGTTTGCCTATTGCAAGGGATATTTCACCTTTTTCTTTTTCTTCATCATATTTGACAATGGCTTTTTCTCTATTGATACGTTCAAGTTTACCGCCATCAGCAGTTGCAAACATAGGGTTGGTAAAAATACCCATCATCCCTTGCATCATTGGTGAATCTGTAATAATCTCTATTTCTACTTTGGAGGATTCTTTTGTATATTTGCGTGAAGTTATGATACCTCCTCCCATCATTCCTGCTCCGGCAGTTTGTGACTTTGCTTTTTTGGCATTCCAGCCTGGTAATGGCTCAGGTAGGTAACTTTCCAGACCTTGACCTTTTTTTTGCTGTATCAGTTGTAATGCATAATTGATATCTTCAACAGCTAAGCTATATTCTGCATTTTCATATGATTTAATAGCCTCCTGTAAGGTTTCAACAACATCATCAGCAGTTGAAAAGTTTGATAAGGACACAATTATAAGTGATGTAAGTATGGATGTTTTTATATTTTTCATATCGATAAGACTCCTTAGTTATATATTATTCTGGTTAATTCTTGCATAGTTAGGTTAAAGTTATTCTTAAATGGAGTGAATAATTTATGTTATAATAAATTATAAAAAATATGGAGTGTAAAATGAAAAAACTTAATTTAATATTGGCTGCAGTTACAACTGCAGGTATGATTGCTTTAACTGGATGTGCTACAAAAGCTGAAACTGGTGCACTTGTTGGTGCAGGTTCTGGTGCACTCATCGGACAGGCTATAGGGGGTAATACAGGTGCCACTGTTATAGGTGCCGGTGTTGGTGCTATTGCTGGTGCAGCAATAGGTGGTAATGAAGACAGAAAAGACAGAGAACGAGGTTATAGATATTAGCATTTTTCAGGGAATACTTTTGTATTCTTCTGGAAGTTATGATAGTTTAGCTACGATAGTATATCGCCAGCTATGTTTACTTATCACTGCTGTAAAACCATAATCTTCAAGTTTATTTTTTAAAATTTCGGGTACAAAGAAATGACCAGGTTCACCTAATAGTTTTTCACCCCGACAAATACTTTTACCTAAAAATGTACTTACATCAAAATCATAAATAAATATTTTTCCCTCTTTTTTTAAGACACGGACAATTTCTTTTAGTGCCTGGTCTATGTTATTAAAATGATGTAAAGATTCACCCATCAAAACGACATCAAAACTTCTCTCTTCAAAAGGGATATCTTCAGCAGATGCGACTTGTGTTTTTATATATGGCAAAGCATATTTTAGCATATCCTTTGCTGGGTCTACAGCCATGAAATAAAGATCATCTCTACATGTATGGGAAAATTCACTCATCATACCTGTACCTGCACCAAGATCTAAAATTTTAGCTTGTCTTGGAACATTTTTTAAAAACTTACAAAGTTCTTCGCGAACAACTTTTGGATAGATAATCGAACCAAATGTTTTAAAAAACCATCCAAGATAATTAAAAGGAATCATAGCTTCTCCTACATTTGTTTACTGACTAGTATAGTTTAATTTTTGAATAATGTAAAATCTGAGTTAATACTTTGGTAATTTTAAAGTAAGATTTGAGTCACACTTATGCATTATACTTTACTTGTTCGAATACAATATTCGACAAAAAAGGTTTTTACCTACTAAAAAGGAAATAGAATGAAAAAAATGATGATTTTAATCGCTTCAATGGCGATGGCAACAGTTGCTATACAAGCAAACGGACAAGCACCTACAACGATGTCAGCACTTGAAACTCAAGCACCAGCACCAACAGAAGGTGACACAAATGGTACTACAGAAGAAGCAGGTGCAGAGGGAAAATAAATACTTATTTCCCTTATACTCCCTTGTGTGTCACACAGTATTCGTGTGACACCTTTTTATGAAATATCAATTTGAATCTCTCCATTTATAACATCAAAACTCACAGATGACCCCTCTACTACCTTGTCTTCTAAGATAAGCTCTGCAAGCCGGTCTTCTACCACTTCATACAATGCACGTTTCAATGGTCTTGCACCATACACTGGGTCAAATCCTGCTTCGGCTATGTAAGCTTTAGCATTATCTGTTAGGCTTATAGTGATGTCACGTTCAGCCAATTTTTTCTGAATATCTTTAAATAAGATATCAACAATGCGTGTAATAGCCGCTAAATCTAGTGGGTTAAAAATAACTTGTTCATCCAATCGGTTTAAGAACTCTGGCTTGAAATTTCGTTTGAGTTCATCATTTACTGCTACCCTACGCTCTTCTTTATCCGTAATCTCCATAATTTTATCTGACGCGATGTTAGAAGTCATGATAATAATGGTATTTTTAAAGTCTACTGTTACTCCTTTGTTGTCTGTCAAGCGTCCATCATCAAGTACTTGCAGGAGTGTGTTAAACACATCAGGATGTGCTTTTTCTATCTCATCAAAGAGTACTACAGAGTATGGCTTACGACGTACTGCTTCTGTGAGTTGTCCACCTTCATCATACCCTACATATCCTGGAGGAGCTCCTACTAAACGTGAGGCTGCATGCTTCTCCATGTACTCAGACATATCGATGCGAATCAGTGCCTTTTCTGTGTCAAACAAGAACTTCGCCAATGTTTTGGCAACTTGCGTTTTACCTACACCTGTAGGGCCTAAGAACATGAAGCTTCCTATTGGTCTGTTGGTGTCACTAAGCCCTGCTTTGTTACGTTTTATTGCACGAGCCACAGCTTTAAGTGCCTCATCTTGTCCGACAACCTCTTCACGTAAGATGCTTTCAATGGCTAAGATTTTCTCTTTTTCACCTTGCAGCATTTTAGACACAGAAATACCTGTCCAACGGCTAACGATACTTGCAATCATCTCTTCATCAACTGAGTTTTTGAGCAAGGTGCCATTTTTCATCATTTCAGTCCATTGGTTTTCAATCTGGGCTAGTTTTGCTTCTTCAGCTGGTATTTGTCCATACTCAATCTCTGCAGCTTTATTGAAGTCACCTTCACGTTTAACAAGTTCTGCTTGTGTTTTAAGTGAGTCTATGGCGGACTTAACTTCTGCAATGGCATTAAAGACATTCTTTTCATTGTCAAACTGACTTTGTAATGCTACACGTTTTTCTTCTAAATCCGCTAACTCTTTTTCTATCTCTTCTAAACGTGAAGTGTTCTTTTCTGTTACATCCATCTTCAATGCTTCTCGTTCTACTTGAAGTGTACTAATCTCACGTTTTGCTTTAGCCAAATCTGTAGGCTCAGACTCAATTTGCATCTTAAGTTCTGCTGCTGCCTCATCTATAAGATCTATCGCTTTATCTGGCAGAAATCTATCTGTAATGTATCTGTCAGACAACTTCGCAGCAGCGATGAGTGCAGCATCTGTGATGTTAACATTGTGGTGAGCCTCTAATTTATCTTTAATTCCTCTTAGGATTTGTAACGCTTCATTGATACTAGGCTCATCTACTTTTACAGGCTGAAAACGACGTTGAAGTGCGGTATCTTTCTCAAAATATTTTCTATACTCTTTAAGTGTCGTTGCACCAATAGTATGTAACTCTCCACGTGCAAGTGCCGGTTTTAAGATGTTTGCTGCATCATTACCACCTTCAGATGCGCCAGCACCGACAATAGTATGAATTTCATCTATAAACAAGATAATATTTGCCGACTCTTTGACTTCGTCAATGACAGCTTTGAGTCTGTCTTCAAATTCACCTCTATATTTTGCTCCAGCGATGAGTCTATTCATATCTAGGCTCATAACACGCATATTTTGAAGGCTCAAAGGTACTTCTTTATTTACGATACGTTGTGCAAGTCCTTCAACTATGGCTGTTTTACCTGTTCCTGGTTCACCGATGAGTATGGGATTGTTTTTAGTTTTACGTATGAGAATTTGCATCATACGTTGCACCTCTTCATCCCGTCCTATGACAGGGTCAAGCTTACCATCAAGTGCTTTTTGGTTTAGGTCATCGGCATATTGTGCCAAAGCTTCAAGCGTTTCATCACCCGATTGAGAGTCTATCTGCTTGCCTCCTCGGATACTCTCTAAAGTCTTTTGGAATTCTGAGATATCAACATATTTACCTATAGTATCTTTGATAAAACTCTCATTTGCATTGGCTAACAGCCACGCATCTACTGCTAAGTATTGGTCACCGTTAGTTGTCATGACCCCTTCAGCATTTTGAAGTGTTCTTACTAGATTTTGCCCAAGTTTGATGCTCTCTTTTGTTACGGTTGATACAGTAGGTAGTTTATTTGCTATACTTTTAGTCTCTAGTTCTATGGCAGCTTTGTCTACATTCATTTTGTTGAGTGCTTGGTGTAATATACTTCCACTGTTAGTTAGTAATGCCCAAAGTAAATGTACTGGTTCTACTTCTTGGTTTTTATTATGTAATGCTAAAGATACTCCAGATTCGATGGTGCCTTGCATTTGGTTGGTTAATTTTTCTAAGATATTCATGGTATATCTCCTTCTTTTGTCAATTTCTAGGGATATTATACAACATTGAGTCTCTTTGTGTCAAGTTAGTTTAGTAAAATTATGAATATATTTGAAATTTGATTATTATATATAGTCTCTATTATGTCTAAAATGCGTTAATATGAAAAAATAAAAATTTATTTCATTAATGATAAACATTACATAAAACTTTTGATACACTAACACATGATTTACACAATATCCCCAGAATTTACACCCATCATCGATACTATAGAAAAGCACCTCATAGGGAAAAGAGAAACCATAGCACTCTCTTTGGCTACGTTTTTTGCTGGTGGTCACCTACTGCTAGAAGATATACCAGGGGTAGGTAAAACGACTTTGGCTAAACAGCTCTCACAAGTACTTGGTTTAGATTTTGGACGTATACAGTTTACTTCAGATATGCTACCCTCAGATATACTAGGTATCAACTACTACAACCAGAAAGATGGTGCATTTGTTTTTAGAAAAGGCCCTGTCTTTAGCTCTTTTTTGCTCGCAGACGAGATCAACCGTTCCATGCCAAAAACACAGTCTGCCCTACTCCAAGCTATGGAAGAAGGGGTAGTGACTATAGATGCTGTGGCCTATACGCTTCCTAAACCCTTTTTTGTCATTGGGACACAAAACCCACATGAGGAAGTAGGGACTTTTCCTCTGCCTAACTCGCAACTAGACCGTTTTATGTGTTCTTTTGGTATTGGATACCCTGATAAAAGTTCGGAACGTGATATCCTTGTAGGGAAGAAAATTGATACCAAAACCCCAACTATGTTTAACCTCTCAGAAATAGAAGCTATTATGCACAAAGCTTCAGAAGTAAAACTCTCTGAGGTACTTTTAGACTTTTTACAAGAGATTATTGCTTTTACGCGTGAATCTGGTAAGTTTGAATATGGACTTTCAACTCGTGGTGCCTTGTCACTTGTGGCTATGGTAAAGTCATGGGCTATGTTACAAGGTAGGGACTACGCTACACCCGATGACGTACAGATGGTCACACCTTTTGTCTGTGCTCATAGACTTGTATTTAATGAAGGTTCTACAAGTACAAAGAGAATAGATGTTGAAATCTTTACGCACATTCATCCAGATACATAAACGTATCAAACAACATGCCACCATTTTTTCGATTGTCATTGTAGTAATACTCTTTGGGCTTTTTTTAGAAGCCTATATGCATGACTTTAATTTAGTCTATATTACGCTTTTTTTTGTATTTTCTTTTGCTTTTTCTGCAGGCCCTTTAGGTGTTCTCAATTTAGGTCATATACAATCAACATTTGTGCCCTCTGGACGATTTTTTACAGGACAAGAAGGTAAAATATTAGTGGAGGTGACCAATACCAGTACAACTCCTTCGTGGTCAGTCACGCTTCATGGAAAAGGCTCTTCTATGGACTTGATACAACTCAAAGGGGAGACTAGTAACATACTGTCACTTCCCTTTACTCCAACAAAACGAGGGATATTTGAGTATGCTGAATGTTACTTGGAGAGTAAATATCCACTTTCAACAGCGAGGCTTACTTTAGCCATAGAGGGTAGTTATGAAGGTATGGCTTATCCTGAACCCAAAGGCAAAAGCCTAGAAACTTTTCTCAATGAAGCTGAGACACATTATGGAGAAGAAAAAGAGTTTGATGGCTTACGTGCTTATGATGCTTCACAAAAGCTCTCACATATCCACTGGGCATCTGTGGCAAAAGGAGAACTCTTGGTAAAGACTTTTATAAAAGAGACGCAGACAGCGAATCTTGTTTTTGATTTTTATAAGGCAGGTAGTAACGATGAAGCACGTCTTTCTCAACTTTGCCTCTGGGTACTTGCTTGTGAAAAAAAACATTTACCCTTTAGTGTAAAACTACCTAACGTGCAACTTAGTAGCCATAAGGAGAGCATAGATGAGATTCTCACTACCCTCGCTACCTACTAAACTAGAAGACCTTGTTCTTTTAGATTGGGTCTATATAGTAGTGCTTTTGCCTCTTATATTGATGCTTAAAGTGCCTATGATATTATTTAGTATTATAATTTTTTCTCTTCTTTATTTTAAGCGTACTCCTGCAGGTAACGGACTGATATTGTTTGTATTTATTTTAGGTGTATTGGCGGTCTACCTGTCCATGTATGGGGCTTTTAGCTTTAGGGGACTCTCCCGTCTTAAGCTGTTTTTAGAACTATTGGTCTATGTTTTACTTGTGGTAGTAGCCATGCAAAGACTCACCCAAAAGATAAACTTTTACCTGCTCATCTCACCCTTTTTATTTTTAGCACTGTCATTATTTTTTTATCATGGTATTGTGATGCTCATTTATGTCATCTTTGAAGTTTTTTTCTTGCTTTGGATGGTACTTACACACCGTATGCAGAGTGATTTGGTAGAAAGTTTTCGCGCTACTATGGTGATGTTTATGTATTCATTACCATGGGTGGTCGTGCTGTTTATTTTTTTCCCTCGTATCTCTTTTGAACATGCCAATTATGGATTTAAAGGTGAGACGATACAACGTATGGGACATGATGGTACGATGTATTTAGATAATAAAGCTTTACTTGTGCCTAGTGAGCGAATCGTGATGGAGGTTGGGTTTGAAAAGCAAGTACCTCCTGCACATTTTCTTTATTTTAGAGGTAGTATTTTGTACATTGATAAAAAAGACCATTGGGAGCCTATCCCCTCATTTGTGAAAAGAAATAATTATGTCTCTTACACGAGAGATGGTGCAAAGGTAGCGTATAACGTCACACTATACCCTACCCAGAAACGTTGGATTTATCTACTTGATATACCGCAAAGTCCTGCAAAAGAGAGTGTACTGGACAGAGATCTTATCAGTACAGTCAAAGATGCTATTAAAGAACCTCTACACTATACTGCAAGATCTACCTTGAATTCTAAATTTTATGATAAAGTTGATAGATATACTTTAAAAGTTTCTTCACGCTTTGATGCAAAACAAAACCCAAAAACCTATGAAGAAGCATTGAAAATTAAAAATCTATATGTTTCAAAAGAAGAAAGAGCCAAAGCTATCGTTATGTTTTTTCACGCTAAGTCCTTGACCTATACACTCAAACCTGAACCATTGGATATCAATCACACAACAGACAGTTTTTTGTTTGATAAAAAACGTGGCTATTGTGTACATTTTGCATCTTCCTTTACTACAATGGCACGTATGGCAGGAATACCTGCCCGTATCGTGACAGGGTATAAAGGAGATAGCAGTAATGCTTTAAATAATTATCTAGCGGTTAAAGAAAAGGATGCCCATGCATGGGTAGAACTTTATATGAATTCACACTGGGTAAGATATGAAAGCACAAGTACCGCATCACATATAGAAATCAATACAGTGGGCAGTGAAGATAAGCAAACAAACAGCCCAACTCAGAGTCCTTTGGCAAAAAAAATAAACCTCTATCTTATGTATGCTAAATATCAGGTAGAAACATGGATACTCTATTACTCAAACATACGTCAAAAACAGTTACTGCAATATGCAAAAAAAAATCCTAGATTTATTTTTATTTTAGTGACAAGTTTGATTTTATTGGTAATAATCACTTTGTTGTTAATCACCTATTTGAAACGTCCACGGTACAGTTCAGAAGCATTGTCTATTGTACAGCCCTTATTACGATCTTTGAAGAAAAAAGGTTTTGTGCGTAAAAAAAATGAAAGCTTACATCAATATTTTATGCGTTATGAAACAGAGTTTCCAAGTCACTATATGGTGATACACGCTTTACAAAGGGTTGATGTATTATACGAAGAAATAGTCTATGGGACTTATACATTACAAAAATCTAGAATAGAACTCAAACATTTAGTAAAAAAAATATCTAAAATGAAGAACTGTTAACTTTTATAAACTATACTCGTTGCAATAACGTATAAAAGCAACCTCTTATACGTTTTTAAATAAAATTATAAATCAATTCTCATGGAGAGACTATCATATGATTAAAAAAAGTAAAAAAGTGATTATAGCAGGGTTAGTATCGGCTCTGGCAGTATCCTATCTATTTAGTTCTTCTGCAATGGCAAAAAATGCAAGTGTAAAAAAATATACCCCTTCTACAGCCAAAGAAAAAATGGCTGCATATATTAAGTTTACTCAAATACTCAATCTCATAGAGAGTCAGTATGTGGATGACATCAATACAACGTCTCTTGTAGAAAAAGCATTAAAAGGCTTGATGACAAACCTTGATGCACACTCCACGTATATGGATACTAAAGCATTTAAAGACCTGACTGTACAAACCAAAGGTGAGTTTGGTGGGCTTGGTATTTCTATAGGTATGAAAGAAGGAGCATTAACCGTTATTGCTCCTATTAAAGACACACCTGCGTATAGAGCAGGTGTCAAGTCTGGAGATATTATTTTGAAAATAGATAATACTGCAACCATTGGTATGAATATTGATGAGTCAGTTAAACTGATGAGAGGAAAACCTAAGACTTCTGTTGTTCTTACCATCATCAGAAAAAAAGAGCTTAAACCACTTAAAATAAAAATTGTTAGAGATATTATAAAGATACAGTCTGTTTATGCCAAAACGATAGAAGATAAATTACTGTATTTACTTGTCACTTCTTTCGATCAAAAAGTAGTCAAAAATGTGAAAAAAGCAATAAAAGAACATAATAATACCCAAGGTATTATACTTGACCTTAGAAGTAACCCTGGAGGCTTGTTGGACCAAGCTGTTGGTCTGGTAGATCTTTTTGTAGACAAAGGTGTTATCGTTAGCCAAAAAGGTAAGTTGAAAAGTGAAAACACGCAATATAATGCACATAAAAAAGGAACAGATACGGATACGCCTATAATAGTTCTTGTGGATGGTGGCTCTGCTTCTGCTTCAGAGATTGTTGCTGGGGCACTACAAGACTTTAATCGTTCTATTGTCATTGGTGAAAAAACATTTGGTAAAGGTTCTGTACAAGTAGTTATGCCTATAGGTGAAAAAGAGGCATTAAAACTGACTGTAGCAAGATATTATTTGCCAAGCGGGCGTACAATTCAAGCAGTAGGTGTCACGCCAGATATTATAGTACATTTAGGAAAAATTGAATATCAAGAAGATCCTGTACTTTTAAAAGAAAGAGATCTTAAAAAACATTTGGAAGAAGAACTTTCAAATATAGAGAAAGGGACTATTGAACCAATAGAAATCAATGCCACTTCTGAAAATAATGAAACAGAAATTGATGAGAGTATTATCACAGAACAACAACTTTACAAAGATGCCCAGCTTAAATCGGCTGTAGATATCTTAAAAGCACTTATCATTACAAACAAAGGAAAATAAGTATGACCAAAAGAGAGCTCCTGTATGAAGGGAAAGCAAAAAAAATTTGGAAAACAGAAGATGAAAATCTACTTATTTCTGAATTTAAAGATTCTTTAACTGCATTTAATGGAGAAAAAAAATCAAGTGAAGAAGGTAAAGGTGCACTGAATAATCAAATTTCAACAGAGCTCTTCAAATACCTGAATGAAAAAGGTATCCCTACCCATTATGTAGATACGCTAGATGATAACAATATGTTGCATAAAGCAGCAGATGTTATCTCTATAGAGGTGATTGTGAGGAATATAGCAACTGGTTCTTTAAGTAGAAATCTTGGGATTGCAGATAAAACAGTACTTCCATTTACACTTGTAGAGTTTGACTATAAAAATGATGCACTAGGTGATCCAAAGCTTAATGATCAGCATTGTCTTATATTGAACCTTGTGAAAAATACAGATGAACTTGATTATATAAGATTTATGGCGAGACGTATTAATACCCTGCTTTCTGATTTTTACGCAAGTTTAGATATTAAATTGGTAGATTTCAAGTTGGAATTTGGTAGAGACAAAGATGGGAATATTATACTCATCGATGAACTGAGCCCAGATAATTTTAGATTATGGGATGCAAACACGGATGAAAAACTGGATAAAGATAGATTTAGACAAGGTCTAGGTGGACTTACAGAAGCCTATAGACAAGTACTTGAGAGAATTAAAAACAGATAAGGGATGGGTATGACAGCAATAGTAAACGTATTTTTAAAGGAAGGGGTTTTGGACCCTCAGGGAAAAGCAGCACATCATGCACTTGATTCTTTGGGATTTGCAGGAGTAGATGATGTACGTATAGGTAAACAGATTGTGATAAAACTTGATACAGATGACAAAACAAAAGCTGAAGCAGAAGTAAAAGAAATGTGTGAAACCCTATTGGCAAACACTGTTATCGAAGATTACACGATAGAGATTAGCTAATATGAAAGTAGCAGTATTAAGATTCCCTGGTACAAACTGTGAGTTTGATACACAGTATGCATTTGAAACATTAGGTCATACTACAGAACTGCTATGGCATGAAAATGAAACACTCCCCTCAGATATTGACTTGGTCGTAGTACCTGGTGGTTTCTCTTATGGAGATTATTTACGCTCTGGCTCAATAGCAAGATTTTCTCCTATTATGAAAGCAGTGACGAAATTTGCAGACAATGGTGGAAAAGTACTTGGTATTTGTAATGGATTTCAAATACTTACGGAAGCAGGACTACTTCCAGGTGCATTAAAACGTAATAATAACCTACACTTTATTTCGAAACATCAAAACCTTTGTGTGATTAACAATGATAATGCATTCTTAAATCAATGTAAAGAAGGTGAAGTACTGAATATTCCTATTGCACATGCGGATGGAAATTATTATATTGATGAAGAAGGTTTTAAAAAGATAGAGGAAAATGGTCAGATACTTCTTCGCTACTCTGATGAACAAGGTAATCCAGTAGTTGTGAATGGATCGGTTACTTCCATTGCAGGTGTTTGTAATGAAAATAAGAATGTTTTTGGACTTATGCCGCATCCTGAACGTGCATTGGAAGCTATTTTAGGTTCGGAAGATGGTATACGTATGCTTAAAGGCTTAAGTGCCTAATGTCATTCTTTCGTTCTGTATGTCTTTATGTAGTGATGGTGCTTTCTCTTACCAGCTACTTAGATGCACAGGGTGAGTACCATTATAGTTATATCCCAAAAAAGGTATATGAAAATCAACTCTTTCCTGTAACAGTGGTAGGGGTAGGAACTTCTCAAGGGAGCGCTACATTAACCTATGACAATGCAAGTCCTATACAACCATTGTTTGATACTCCATTAGAAGTCAAAAATGGTCATAATACTTTTTATACTTTTTATTTTAAAGCAGGCAAAACAGATGTTCGTATTCCTATGCTTTTCATCTCATCAGAAATCCAAGATGTAACTTTAGAAAAGCACTATATCTCTATTGAGACACTAAAGCCACAAAATGATTTTTCAGGTGTATTGGCAGCGGATATGAAAATAAAAAATTATCAAGTTTCAAACTTTGACGGGAGTAACCATATTGTTACACTTTCTATTGAAGCCTATGAAGCAAACATTGAAGATATGATTTTATCAAGCGTTCCCGAATATGGTATAGAAAATATTAAAAGGGATTATGCAAAAGTAACGGCTGAATTTTACGCAGTTCTTCCACGTACACAAAAAGAGTTAGTTTTTACTTATTTTAATACCATTAAGCAACGTTATATCCCTATAAATGTATCAGTCAAAGTTGCAGATGCTTCTGTGACAACACAGTCGGATCTTAACCCCAAAGTAGATGCATTTAAAAGACTGAAGCGTTATACGCTTGTGACTTTTTCTATTTTTTTTCTACTGATGTTTATATGGAGAAGAGATTTTTTATACCTAGTTTTGGGTGTTGTCTCCATTATCACACTTTTGACATTTTATATACCGCATAAAAAGATTTGTGTCAAACAAGGTGCACCATTGTATATTATTCCTACGGAGACAAGTACTATAGGTACAAGAGTAGAAAAAGAATTAGATACAATGTTATTAGCTGAGCGAGGAGAGTACAAAAAAGTAGAATACAAAAAAGGAATCATAGGATGGATCAAAAATGAAGATCTTTGCAACCATTAGATTTTATTGGGGTGCTTTTGTCATCTCATTTAATACAGCAGTTTTTATGATACCCGCCTTGATGCTTTTTGGAAAATATAAAAGTACGATTGTTCATTATATCAATAGGTTGACACTGTTTATGATGGGTGGAAAGCTAGCACAGATTGGGACTATGGATTTAGATGCAGATATGTATGTAATGAATCATCAAGGTATTGTAGATATTATTGCTCTTGAAGCGTTACAAAATAACCACTTACGCTGGGTAGCAAAAAAAGAACTTTTTGATGCATTTTGGTTTGGAAATCTATTACGATATGGTGAGATGATTTCTTTAGATAGAGGAAATAAGGCAGGACTTATAAAGCTTATAAAAGATGTCAAGGTATCTAAAGAAGTGTTACACAGACCCGTAGCTATTTTCCCAGAAGGTACAAGAACAGACAAACAAGCCCTACTTCCTTTTAAGCAAGGTACAAAAATTATAGCAAACAAACTAGGTTTAAAAGTTCAACCCATAGTTATAACAGGTAGTAAATGGGTATTGAATGAACATGAAAAAACAGCACATTCTGGTACAGTCCATTATACATTTTTACCAACGATTGATGTGAGTAAAGCAGATGAAGATTGGTTTGAGGTATTGCGTGATGAGATGCAAAAGGAGATAGATAATGAACTCTCTAACTTTTCTCGCAGTCGCTAGTGGCGGTGCTATAGGTGCAACGATGCGACTGTTGATTAATGCTTCGGTTAACAAAACATTTATTCACGCTCTACCTTTAGGAACATTGGCAGTAAACCTTATAGGTTCTTTACTTATTGGTATGTTGTTTGCATATTTCCATATTAACACTACGCTTTCGCCTTACTTTAAAACGTTTATGGTGACAGGTATTTTGGGGGCATTCACAACGTATTCTACATTTGCTATAGAAAGTTTCTTTTTACTTGAAGCTGGACAGTATACACAAGCATTCGCCAATATGGCATTTAATCTTTTTGGAACCATTCTTTTTGCAGGGATGGGATACATTATAATATTACATTTTACAAAATAGGAGAAATATTGTTAACACTTAGTATAGAAATAGAAAAACATATCAACAAGTTGGTAAATCCACTAAAAGAGGAAGATGCTTTAAATGAAGCATTAAAATTAAAACTTACCAAAAAAGAGTTAAAATTGCTTAAAGCATGGGCAGAAGGTATAGAGATAGAAACAATAAAAGAAAAATTAAGTCTTGATGAAGAACGGTATACTGAACTTTCAAGTAAGTTAATTAAAAAACTCAATCAAGAAAAGACAAAACAGGCAATCTGCAGATAAGAAACATATAGTGATTATTTATCCTCTTGTAATTCTAGTTTATTGATAAGCTGTATAGTGTTTAAAACACTATCTGGATTAAGACTTATTGAGTCTATCCCCAGTTTTACAAGGGCTTTGGCCATTTCTGGATAATCAGATGGCCCTTGACCGCAAATGCCACTATGGCGATGATTTCGTTTTGCACCTTCAACTGCCATTTCTATCATCTTCATCACTCCAGGATCACGTTCATTATAATCAAAAGAAACGATATCAGAATCTCTGTCTACACCTAGTACCAGTTGAGTTAAGTCATTTGAACCAATGCTGATACCATCAAAATATTGACAAAATTCATCTATGAGTATCACATTATTGGGTATCTCACACATAATATATACTTTTAACCCATTTATACCTTGCTTGAGACCATGTTTCTCCATTACACTGAGTACATTCTTTCCCTCTTCTACTCTACGGCAAAAAGGAATCATAAGTATTACATTTGTGAAACCCATTTCATTTCTGACTCGTTTCATAGCAGCACATTCTAATGCAAATGCTTCTTCATAAGCAGGATGAGTGTACCGGGATGCTCCTCTAAAACCTATCATAGGATTTGCTTCATTTTCTTCAAAATATTTTCCACCTATGAGTGTGGCATATTCATTGCTTTTAAAATCACTCATTCTCACTATACAAGGTTTTGGGTATACTGATGATGCTATACTCGCCACACCTTCTGAGAGGGTTTGAATGAAAAAACTTTTGGCATTCTCATAACCGGATATTAAGTGGTTTACATGCTTTTGTGTGGAAGTGTCAAGTTTTTCAGGATGTAACAGTGCCATAGGGTGTACTTTTATCGATGTATTAATGATAAACTCCATACGTGCAAGACCAATACCATCTACAGGAAGTGAAGCAAGAGAAAAAGCAAGCTCAGGATTACCAAGGTTCATCATGATACTTGTTTTGGTATTTGGAATGTCATTAAGGTTTGTTTGTATGACTTCAAAGTCAAGTAATCCTTCATAGACTAAACCTGTTTCCCCCTCAGCACAACTTACAGTTATTGCTTCTAAATCTTTTAATACTTTTGTCGCATTTTTTGTACCAACGATAGCAGGAATCCCTAATTCTCTAGAAACAATGGCAGCATGACATGTTCTTCCTCCACTGTCAGTCACAATGGCAGAAGCTATTTTCATAATAGGTTCCCAGTCTGGACTTGTATTTTGGGCAACCAGTACATCGCCTTCTTGAAATTCATGCAATTTACTCATATCTGTAATCTTACGTACTCTTCCAGAACCTATTTTTGTTCCAACGGCTTGTCCTTCTACCAGTATGTTACCATTTTGATGTAAAGTGTATATTTCTAAAGTATTTTCTGCTTTACGTGATTCTACCGTTTCTGGACGTGCTTGGACGATATAGAGTTGTCCATCTAGACCATCTTTTGCCCATTCGATATCCATAGGTTTGTCATACCCAGCTTGGTTTGAATAATGTGTTTCTATTTGTATAGAGTAGTCAGCCAAGAGAAGCACATCTTCATCATTAATAGAGAATTTTTTTTGTTTTTTCATGGGAGTGGGTATATTTTTTGTATAGGCGTTGGAGACATTTTTTTTATGGATAGCATCAGTAAAGATCATAGTCAATGCTTTATCACCTAGTTTTCGCTTCAGTACACTTCGGAAACCTTTCTTATATGTGGGTTTATGTACGTAAAAACTGTCCGGAGATATGTTACCTTGTACAATATTTTCACCTAACCCATAGGCAGCATTAATGAACACTACATCCTTAAATCCTGTTTCAGAATCTATAGAAAACATGACACCACTTGCACCGATATCAGATCTAACCATTTTCATTACGACAACACTGATATATACTTTTAAATAATCAAATCCATGATCAAACTTGTAATGTAAAGACCGATCTGTAAAATTAGATGCTAAACAACGTTTATATGTAAGCAGTAGCGCATCTAAACCTGAGACATTAAGGTAACTGTCATTCTGCCCTGCAAAAGAGGCTTCAGGAGAATCTTCTGCTGTAGCTGAACTTCTTACTGCAAATGTCACTTCTTCACCATATTCAGTCTTTAATGTCTCATAGGCAGTGTTTATTTGAGATATGAGGTCATCTGGTATCTTACAGTTTTGTATGATTTCTCGACACGTTTTACCTTTTGTCTGCAATGATACAACATCATTTGGATCGAGGGTGTCAAGTTGTGAATGTAGTTTTTCCCAAACATCATTACTGTCTAAAATATAACGATAGGCATTTACAGTAATAGCAAATCCATTAGGAATACGGATACCTTGTTGTGAAAGATTTTGGTACATTTCACCCAAAGAAGCATTTTTACCACCAACGAGTTCAACATCACCTATATTTAATTCATTAAACCATTTAATATGTTGAGACATCCTATATCCTTTAGTCTATTTTACATCGAAATGGTTAAGACTTTCATTTATGTTTCTTTATATTTCTCAACCTGATAGACCAAAATTTCTGGCATATTCTTTAAACAATCAGAGGGCATACCAGCTTTTTGACACAAATGAGAAAAGAAAATATCAAAGCTAGGAAGCTCTTCCCATACCTGAGGTAAAAAAGTTGCCTGATGGGCACCATCTTTGAGAATGACACCATCTATCCCTACACGAATTTTTGATTTTAAAGTTTGCAGTGAGTCATAACTAATACTTTCTGGATCTGTTAATATAGATACTTCAATTTGAATGTGTTCAAACTCTTTTGGTGTTAAAGGAGGAAATCTAGGATCATGCATTGCAGCACTCTTTGCATTATGTATTACATCAAGATAAAGTTTACGATATGCTGTAAGTGAACCTATACATCCTCTTAATTTGTTACCATTAATGGTGATGGTGACAAAAGAAGCACCCTCTTCTTCTAGCCATGGATTTTCCTTGATCAGTGCATCTAAATTTAAATTTACAGGGTTTCCTACAACTTCAGAGATTGCAGATCTTGCTAACTGCAATAAAACTTCTTTTTTCTTTGTAACTGTATGATTTTGCACAAATGCAGCACTCATATAGCCTACAACCTGTGAAGTGTCACCACTTGTATCTGCACTGGTACGGTAATCAAGAAGTACAGGCTTTAACGACCTTTCTTTAGCACTCAAAAGCATTGCAGCTAGTCCTATCTTACCACAAGCTTCACATCCTTCATATAATTTTTTAACCTCCAAATTTTTTATAGCATTTAAGCAGATACTATCTAAATGATTTGCTTTGTTAATATCATAATAATGGCTAAGATCTGTACTGATAACTACAGCAGTTTTCGTATCATCAAGTAAATAATTAATGACATCTGCAAGTTTATTTGGATTTTCATCTCCATAGACCAGTTCAACAACGCTAACGTCTGGTTTATACGCTTTGATAAAAGGTAACTGTACTTCTGTACTATGTTCATGATGTGCTTCAGGTATACATGTAAAAGAGAATTTTTCTTTCAGTATATCCACCAAAAACTTGTCTATAGGCAAAGACCCTAATGGTGTGGCATAACGGTCATATTGAGAGATACTGGTGCCTTTTAAGTACACACGATGGCTAGGACCAATTACAACAATACGTTTAACCTCACTGTTTTCTAAAAGTCTCAATGCAATATTTGCTGTGAATCCACTGTATATATATCCTGCATGTGGCACAATGACGGCTCTTGGCTTAAGATTTTGTATTTCAGTATTACCTTCAAAATATACATCTAGTATTTTATTATATGCTTGAATCATAGAACGAATTTCAGTAGCATTTGAAGGATAAAACTGACCTGCTACAGATGTTTCTCTAGTACTCATGACCATACTCCTTTTATACTTTCTTGACAGTGGGGACACTGTCCATCATGAAGATGATTCATTGTTACTGTATAACCACTTCTATCAATAAGCAAGTGATTACATGCAGGACAATACGTATGTGCATGCACGGGAACATTTCCTAAATAAATGTATTTTAACCCAGCTTTCTTTCCTATTAATTTTGCTCGCTCAAGCGTCTCTATTTTAGTGCTGTCGTGATCTAACATTTTATAATTTGGGCTGAATGCACTTAAATGCCAAGGTACAGAGGTACCTAAATCATTTGCAATAAATGCAGCCATTTCTTTTAACGTCTCATCACTGTCATTGTCACCTTCAATGAGCAGTGTAGTTACTTCCACCCATATACCAAGTTTTACTATTCTTTTGAGTGTGTCTTTAACCTCTTCAAGTCCACCTTTTAGAATTTTTTTGTAGTAGCTGTTGTCCCAACTTTTTAAGTCTATATTGGCTGCATCTACCCATGTCACCATGTCCTCTATCATTTCTTTAGATTCAAATCCATTAGTCACAAAGATATTTTTTAAGCCTCTTTCTTTGGCAATCACCCCAATATCTTTTGCATAAGGATAAAATATTGTAGGTTCATTGTAGGTATATGCTATAGATTTTGCTCCGTGTTCAAAGGCAAGTTCAACCATCTGTTCAGGACTTACCTTGATTTCTTCATTAATTGTATGTTCTTGAGAAATATCCCAATTTTGACAAAAAGGACATTTAAAGTTACATCCTACTGTTCCAAACGATAGTACTTTAGTACCTGGTAAGAAGTGGTTTAGTGGTTTTTTCTCAACTGGATCGACATTGAGTGCAATGGGGTGGCCATAGACTAGTGTTTTAAGCTCACCATCTACGTTTTTATTGACGCCACATATACCTACCTGCCCTTCTTTCAGTTTACATGAATGACGGCATAGCAAACATATAATGCTATCTTTACCTTCTACTTTCTTATAATACTCCATACTTTTATGATAAGTCATAGTTTTAACTCCTTTAGTCTAAACCTTTATATAAATAGACTAAACTTTATTTAATAATATCATATAACTATTGAAAAGTCAAAATTAATCATCTTATTAAATGAAAGGATGTAAACTAATTTTAGCGCTAAAGGAGTTTTTATGGCAATTTTACAATCATACGGTGCGGCAGAAGTGGTAACAGGTTCATGTCATTTACTTCAGTTTAAAAATGGCACAAATCTCTTAATTGATTGTGGTATGTACCAAGGTACAGTTGAAGAACGTAATGCCAATCCCTTTGGTTTCAAACCAGAAGAAGTAGATTTTTTGCTCCTCACCCATGGACACTTAGACCATGTAGGTAGAACGCCAAAACTTGTTAAAGAAGGTTTTAAAGGTACTATTGTTACACATCCTTCAACTATGGACTTGGCAGAAGTAGTGATGTTGGACTCGGCACATCTGATGAATGAAAGTTATAAGACACGTTATAGAAAAGCCCAGAGAAAAGGAAAAGAAAAAGAAGTTGAAAAACCACTTTATGCTGAGAGTGATGTACGTGCAGTATTTCATCGTGATATGATATTTGCTTCTTATGACGAACAGATAGACTTGGGAAATGGCATATTTGTAAATTTTAAAAATGCTGGACATATTTTAGGTTCTTCCATTATTGAAGTATTATTTGAAGAAGATGGTATAAAAAAGATACTTGTTTTTTCAGGTGACCTTGGCAATGACGATGAGTTGGTTATGCCACTACCTGATACGATTGAAGAAGCCAATGTACTTTTTATTGAGTCTACCTATGGAGACAGGAACCATAGGAGTGTGGCACAAAGTGATGTTGAGCTACAAGAAGTAATACTCGAAACATTTAATAATGGAGGAAATGTACTTATACCCTCTTTTGCTATAGAACGGACACAAGAGATACTTTGCTTACTTAAACAAATGTATGAAAGAGGAGAGTTACCTGTATGTCAGGTTTTTCTTGATTCGCCTATGGCTATACGTGCTACAGAAATTTATAAAAAATATCATGAAGAATTAAACGAGTGTTGTAATAGATTTTTAGAACGAGATGGTACTATTTTTGACTTTCCTTATTTACATTATACATTGAGAATTCAAGACTCAATGAAAATAAATGCCGAAGATTCACACTGTATTATCATCGCTGGTGCTGGTATGTGTAATGGAGGACGTATACTTCAACATTTTAAACATCGTCTGTGGAATGAAAAAAATGCTGTAGTATTTGTAGGCTATCAGGTACAGGGTACATTAGGGCGCAAGCTTGTAGATGGTGTAAAACTGATCAATATTTATGGCGAAGAAATCATTGTCAAAGCAAAAATATATACGATAAACGGATTTTCTGCACATGCAGATCAAAATGGTCTTATAGAATGGATGCATGCATTTAAAAAACTAGATAAAATTTTTCTTATCCATGGTGAACGTGACAAGCAAGAAATCTTTCAAGAAGAGATAGAAAAACGTTTACAGAAAAAATCACATATCGTGAAATATGGAGAAAAAATAGGGATATAGATATTATCCTTGACCCATATGTTCTTTAATAATGTCCATCATATCCTCCATAGCATCACCTGCTTTTTTTTGTATAAAATGCTCAAAATATTCATCTATGTAGTCATGAGGATCAAATGTACTGGCAGTATTTTGACGTTTAGGGTCTATAAGTATGGAGTGTTTATTAAATTCTTTTGCAATTGGGATAATATCGATTACTGTACCACTGGTACCAATGGCGATGAAAAGTGTACATTCTTTGATAGACTGATAAATACGAGTATACTCTGGAGCTGCTTCACCAAACATGACAACATTATGACGTACTCTAGTATTTCCACAATGTGGACATTTTTCATTGCCAACTTGCTTTTTATAAGCAATATTAAATATCTGTGTACATGCTTCACAACGTAAATCGGTTAGTGTACCATGTAGATGGATAATGTCTTTGGCACCTGCTTTCTCCATAAGATTATCTATATTTTGAGTTAGGTGTATGACTCTTCCGCGATAATCGTGTTCAAGCTGAGCAAGCACCTTATGTGCATGATTGGGCTCTTTAAATTCAAGATCACGTCTACGATCATTGTAAAAGCTGGTTACTTTTACTCTATTGGCTATCCAGCCTTGGGTAGAACAGACTTCCATCACACTGTGATTTTCCCAAAGACCATCATGGTCTCTAAAAGTACGTATACCACTCTCCGCAGAGAGACCTGCACCACTTAATATCATAATTTTATGCATGTTCCCTCCCTCTCTTGACTAACATATTTTTACAGATTGACGGTGAGTAACAATAATAATATGTATGTCATGTCACATATATAAGCACATCTGTTTTAGCTTTTCTTAAAATAGTTGAACTTACACTTCCTAATAATGACGCAAACCCCTCAAAATTTTTATACCCTACTACCGTAAGATCATATGCACCACTTTTGATATAGTCTAGTAATGCTTTTTTTGTATCAAAATCATTGTCAATGACCTTACCTTTTTGCAGAGATAATTCTTTTAGAAGCGTTTTCATACTTTTTTTTGCATTTTCTTTAGTATTATCATTCAGTTGTGACATACTATAACCCGTTAGCATATAGGTATCTTCCATATAATAAATCATTTCAGGACTATGAACCATACTTATGGAAGCTTTAGGGAAAACATTTTTTGCAAAATTTATACTTCTTATGGATTGTACTTGAAAGTCTGTAGGCGCAATAATTTTTTTATATGATTTTTTGACAGTATTTTTTACTACAAGTACTGTCAGGTTACTTTGGTAAACCAGTTTTTCAGCAGATGTTCCTAGGGCATTATTTTGTTTTTTTGTATTTGCACCTATAATTAACATATCTGATTTGAGTAAATTGGCTTCATAGAGTAATGTATCTACAACACTCCCAACTTTTACAAATACAGTACACTGTACTTCATTATTTCTGTTAAAAACTTTTACCTTTTTAAGTAATTTTTTTTGCAATGCTTTTGTATCAATGGATATTTCTTCACCCCCAAAATAATCGGGCAGTGATAGCCAAGGGGTTTCAACTATATGAACAATATATAAATGTGCTTTATTATCTCTTGCAATCATTAATGCCCGTTTTAGGACATTATTTGATTTGGAATAAATGTCTACAGCAGCTACAATTCTTTTTAACTTCTTCATAATAAACCCTACCCTTTTTATGAATTCAATCCTAATATTTATCAGGCTCTTATAAATTATACACTGCAAATATTAATGAATAAATATAGTGTATCAATACTAATTTTAAACAAATAATGTAAAATAGTACATTATATAAGGATGTAAAATGAAAAAAGAAGTAGATGTCGCAATTATTGGTGCAGGTTCTGCAGGGCTCTATGCATTGTCACAGGTTAAAAAAGAGACTGATAATTTTATTATTATTAATGATGGTCCTTATGGAACAACGTGTGCACGTGTTGGTTGTATGCCATCAAAATCTCTTATACAAATTGCAGATTATTACCATGATAGACTTCATTTTGAAAAGAGTGGTATACACAATGCAGATCAATTGGAAGTATCTATCCCTGATGTGTTGCAAAGAGTAAGGAAACATAGAGATATTCTTGTCAACTATAATATTAAAAATAGCATTACTACCTTAGGAGACAAAATACTTTCAGGGAAAGCAGAATTCATCGATACACATACATTAAAAGTGGGCGATAATGAGATACATGCTAAAAAGATTATCATCGCTACAGGCTCTACCCCTGTATATGATACGACTTGGGATAATTTTAGAGAATACATACTTACAACTGATGAGCTTTTTGAACAAAATGACCTTCCACCTACTTTAGGTGTACTAGGACTAGGTGTTATCGGACTCGAAATTGGGCAAGCTCTTGCAAGATTAGGTATCAAAGTAACTGCTATAAATTCAAAAGAATTTATAGGTGGGCTGAGTGATCCAGATATTAATAAGGTGATGGTATCACTTTGTGAAAAAGAGTTTGATATGTGGTTAGGTGGTGAGCGTGCCAGTTTGGAAAAAGTAGAGAATAAAGTAAAGATTAGAAGTGGAATACGAGAAGTACTTGTAGACAAGGTATTGATTTCTATAGGTAGAAAACCAAATCTTAAAGCATTAAAATTGGAAAATATTGGGATTACATTAGACCAAAAAGGTATGCCTAACTTTAATCCTCAAACCATGCAGATAGAAGATTTACCCATTTACATGGCAGGAGATGTCAATGCAGATAGACCCCTGCTTCATGAAGCAGCTGATGAAGGTCGTATTGCAGGATACAATGCTATTCATGCACAGAAACTTTTTAAGAGAAAAGTTCCTTTAGCTATTGTATTCACAGACCCTAATATTGCTTTTATTGGTAAAGAGTATAGTGAGATTAAAGATGATGTCTCTGTGCTTATTGGGAGTTATGATTTTAGTAAACAAGCACGTGCAATGCTTATGAATGTAAATAAAGGTATCGCAAATTTATATGTACAAAAATCTGATGGAAAAATTTTGGGTGCACAAATAGCAGTACCCGGAGCCGAACATTTGGCACATCATATTGCATGGGCGATAGAGCAAAATTTAACCGTGTATCAAATGATCAAGTTTCCTTTCTATCATCCAACTTTAGAAGAGGGCTTATATTTGCTTTTACTTGACTGTATTAAAAAACTTGGTATCAACAAGAAAGGTATTTTAGAAATACCTTTCTTAGAAAATAAATGAATTCGTTGGCAGAATCTGTTATTTTGTCTTCATCTTATATCGGACAATATACTTTTCCAGTTCTACAAGAAAAAGTACAGAGGATGCCACCAGTATTATCTGTACCCATACTAAAAGAGAAATACCTGTAGTTCCAAATAGAAGCTGCATAGGTGATAGGTAAGTAAAACAAAGTTGCAATATAATTAATATACCAATAGCAAGTAATACATAGCGATTTCCACTTAATCCTTCCCAGTTTAAAATGGAATTTGATATATAACGAGAATTAAATAAATAAAAAATTTCAAACATAATAAGTGTGTTAACGGCTACTGTTCGAGCATATTCAATACTACTGCCTTGGGACATTTCCCACATAAATAGTCCAAATGTACCTCCCATCAATATGATTGAGACATATGCCACACGCCAGAGGAGATACGTTGTGAGTATGGGTTCTTTGGCATTACGTGGAGGTCTATGCATGACACTTTTTTCAGCAGGCTCAAATGCTAAGGATAATGCTAAAGTTACGGCTGTTACCATATTGACCCAAAGTATCTGCACCGGTATTAATGGCATTTGTTGAAAACCAAATGCAATTGCAGCCAGAATAATTAAGGCTTCTCCACCATTTGTAGGGAGAATAAATAAAATAGCTTTTTTAAGATTATCATAAACTGTACGACCTTCTTCAACAGCATGGGTAATAGAGGCAAAGTTGTCATCTACCAAAACCATTTCAGCAGCTTCTTTTGCAGCTTCTGTACCATTATATCCCATTGCTGTACCTACATCTGCACGTTTCAATGCTGGAGCGTCATTTACGCCATCACCAGTCATGGCAACTATGAGTCCATGTTCCTGTAGCATTTTTACCAAACGTAGTTTATGTTCAGGATTGACACGGGCATAAATATCAACATCAAGCACCTTTTGTTTTAATGTCATGTCATGTATGGCTTCAAGTTCTACCCCTGTAAGGACATCATCTGAATTTTTTAATTTCAATTTCTGGGCAATGGCACGTGCTGTAACACCATGATCCCCAGTAATCATTTTTACGCTAATACCTGCGTTATGACATAGATGTATAGACTCGATAGCCTCTTCTCTTGGGGGATCAATTAAACCAAATATACCTAATAGGATTAAATCATTTTCTACATCAGAGAATGTTAGTTCCATTTGTTTATCATGTGCTAATTTATAGGCTATAGCCAATATACGTTGTCCTTTAGATGCCAATACTTCTATATGGTCTTGCCAGTAGCTTTTATCTATAGGTTCAGGATTGTTATTTGATTTTTGGTAGGTACACATTTCTAAAATTTGCTCTGGAGCACCTTTGATAAAAATAAAACTTTCACCATCATGGTTATGGTGAAGTGTTGCCATAAAGCGATGCTTTGACTCAAAAGGTATGAGGTCTGTACGTGGATATAACTTTGTTTCTGTTTCTATGTCTAATCCAGTTTTCAATGCCACAACAAGCAATGCTCCCTCCATAGGGTCACCATGTACAAACCATTGTGAATCTTTCTTTTCCAAAGATGCATCATTACAAAGTATAGCAGCACGTCCCATCTCTTTAACGATTATGTTTTCTTCATGTATTCTATCATTATTTTCCAAGGAAATGATTCCATGAGGATCATATCCTGTACCGCTGACTTCAAATATATTTGTACCCGTGACAAGTGTACGTACTGTCATTTCATTACGCGTTAATGTTCCAGTCTTATCAGAACAAATGACTGAGACTGCTCCGAGTGTTTCAACGGCAGGTAATTTTCTGATAATAGCATTACGATTTGCCATACGTTGTACTCCTAGAGCCAGCGTAATGGTCATAATGGCAGGTAGTCCTTCGGGTATGGCAGCCACAGCTAAACTTACTGCGGCAAGAAAGATATCTGTAGCAGCATAATCTCTTAAAAGTACCCCGAATCCAAAGGTAATAATGGCAAGAACAATGATGGCGAAAGTAAGCCAACGACCAAACTCAGCCATTTGCCGTAATAAAGGTGTTGTTACTGACTCCACTTTCGATACAAGTGTACTAATTTGTCCAATTTCTGTATACGCACCAGTCTTTGTGACTACTCCAGTACCCTGTCCATGGGTGACAATAGTACTCGCATAAGCCATACATCTTCGGTCACCGATAACACTCTCTTTTGGAACAGGCTCAATCGTTTTTTCTATGGCTATGGACTCACCAGTTAATGCTGATTCTTGAATTTGAAGTCCTTTAACCTGTAAGAGTCTCAAATCAGCAGGCACCTTGTCTCCTGACTGTAGCAGTACAATATCACCAGGGACTAGTTTTTCTGCATTGATAGTGAGTTGTTGTTTATCTCTTATGACTATTGCATGTTGGGAAAGCATTTGTCGTATAGCTTTTAAAGCATTTTCAGCTTTACCTTCTTGAACAAACCCTATCAAGGCATTGAGGATAACAACAGCAAAAATCACACCTGCATCCACCCATTCTTCCAATACAGCAGTGATGATAGCTGCAAAAATCAATACATATATCAATATATTATGAAATTGGTGGATAAAGCGCATAAAAGCACTTTGCATCTGTGTTTGAGGAAGTCTATTTTCACCGTATTGCTTTAAACGATCTTTTGCTACTTTACAAGAAAGACCGTCTATTGTAGTATCCAATAATGTCAGGACTGATTGGGTATCTTCATGATGCCAACATTTCGAGGATAAATCTATTTTTTTTAGAGGTTTTTTCATACCATTCCTTATTCATGTCCAATTTCTTTATTAAGAAGCCAATAAGTTATTCCCAAGGCTAAGACAACTGCAGCAGTACTGAGAACAAATAAAGCACTTATTTCTGTAAAATCAAAAATGATTACTTTACGTGAAATAGCCATCAATGCTGTGGCAACGACTAATCGAACAGGAATCACATTTGTTTTTAAATAAAGTGTGATATTTATAAAAATTTCTATTGCAATAAGAACTGCTAAAAAAGCACCAAATGTTGCCAAGATATCACTGATACTCAAAAGTAAAAAAGGTGGTTCTATAAGACGTTGATATAAAACATAAATGACATCCCCTATTCCCCAGACTATAACGATTACCATGAGTGCTGCTAAAATTTTCACCGCTATGCGTATGATTTTATGAAGAAAAGCTATAAAAGGATCATCGATGTGATCAATCAATTCATGTCCTGGTTCTGAGAATGAACTATTTTTCTCTTTTTCATGCATTATGTACCCCTTTTTTAAGTATTTTATTGCTTACTTTTGTTCCAAAATCCACATCCTAACTTTAGTATTTCATCTTTAATGTGAGATTTTTGATAGGCAACTTCTTCTATTGGTTTATGTTGGAAACCACAGTGGCTGTAACATATCACAGAACATTTTTCTCCAGCCAGTAAACCATTTATAGACTCTGAAATGAAATGAAAAGCCATAAGTCTGTCGTGTACAGTTGTATTGCCTCCACGTTGTATATGTCCCAATACAGTCACACGGGACTCTATACCTAATTCTTTTTCAAACCAATTAGAAGTCTCTTCAGCTTTATCTAATGCTTCAGACATGACGACCAAGAAGTAGGTTCTCCCCTCTTTTATCTGTTTTTTAAAGGATGATTTATATGTATCCAATGTATAGGGTACCTCAGGTATCAAGCAGAGTTCTGCACCTGATGTTATGGCTGAAACCAAAGCCAAGTAGCCACACTCCCTCCCCATCGTTTCTACAATGAAGGCACGATTAAATGAAGAGGCAGTGTCTCGTATAGAGTCTATAGAAAACTTGATGACATTTAATGCCGTATCGACACCAAGACAATAGTCTGTTCCTGCGATATCATTATCAATAGTTGCGGGAATACCAGAAAACGATATATCAGTACTCTCTTGGAAAAGTTTTTGCATCCCTTTAAAAGAACCATCTCCACCAAGAACAATCACAGAGGTGATATTATGAGATTTTAAATTCTCAATGGCCTTTGTTCTATATGATTTTTCTAAAAAGCGTGTAGAACGTGATGTTTGTATTTTCGTTCCACCTTTTGAAATGATACCCGATACATCGCTGTATGTGGCTTTTCCTATAGTATTGTCAATGAGACCTTCATAACCATTATAGACAAAATATGGTCTAAGTCCCTTTACTATACTGTACTCTACAAAACGTTTTAGTGCAGCATTCATTCCTGAGACATCGCCACCTGAACAGACTATAGCTATATTTTTCATTTTTATCTCTTTCATAAAAAATTATAACATTAAATAGGACACTCTATATAAAATTTTAAAAAAATATGTATAATTAAATAAGAGGATAGATGATGAAAAAAGAAGTAAACAAAAATGCAAAAACTCTTAAACAGATTGAAACGATTATGAATGATACTAGTTATCAGGTTGCAGAAGAAGATAAAGATTTTTTAAATTCAAATGATGCAAGAGGTGTAAGGCTTCAACTTGATTACCTAAAAGCAGAAGTGAAAATGAGAGAACAAGGCATTGAACATACCATAGTTGTTTTTGGAAGTGCCAGGATTGTAGAGTTTGATACAGCGATAGAAGTCTTACAAAAGATGGAAAAAAAATTAAAACAATCTCCAGGTGAAAAGAAATATATTACTTTATTTAAAAAAGCTGAAAGTATGGTAAGAAAAAGTTTTTACTACGAAGAGGCACGCAAATTTGGTCAGATTGTAGGTAAAAGCGGTAGTGGCCCATGTGATTGTTATGTGACACTGATGACAGGTGGTGGTCCTGGTATTATGGAGGCTGCAAACCGTGGTGCATTTGAGGTTGGTGCCAAGTCTATAGGACTAAATATAGAACTACCCCATGAACAGTTTCCCAATCCCTACATTACACCTGCACTTTGTTTCCAGTTTCGTTATTTTGCCGTGCGTAAGTTACATTTTATGCATCGGGCTAAAGCTTTGGTTATTTTTCCTGGTGGATTTGGTACATTGGATGAGCTTTTTGATATTTTGACACTTATTCAAACTAAAAAAAGTCCAAAGATTCCCATTGTACTTTTGGGTAAAGAATACTGGGAAAAGGTTATCAACTTAGAATTTTTACTCGAAGAAGATGTCATACAAGAAGATGATCTTAACCTTATCACCTATAGTGACAGTGCTGATGAGGCATGGGAGTACATTATCTCATGGCATGAAAAACATAACACAACTCTTTTTTGTAATGTTTGTTAATATCAAAATAATATGATACTATCATAAAAATTGATTTGATGAAGGGTATATAGATATGGAAATAACTTATTTTTTTGAGGCTCTTTGGCAACTGAGTATTGCGATGGCACCGTATATACTTTTTGGCCTATTGTTTGCAGGTATTTTACATGAACTGGTGCCTGAGAGTATTGTGACAAAACATCTTGGAAAAGATAATGTGAGTTCAGTACTTAAATCTACTGTCTTTGGTATCCCTTTACCGGTATGCTCTTGTGGTGTTATTCCTTTGGCTACTTCTATTAAGAAGTCTGGTGCATCAAAAGGTGCTACACTTTCTTTTCTTATTTCTACACCTATAACTGGAGTGGACTCTATATTGGCGACGTATGGTATATTTGGCTGGATATTTACTATTTACCGTGCTATTACCTCCATGATAATTGCTATGGTAGCGGGTATATTGACTAATATATTTGATAAGGATGATGAAGTTCTAGAAATAAAAAAACCTCTATTTTCAGCTGTATCACCACAAGCATCTGCAGAATTTATTATGAAAAAACCCAAAGGAGAGGAAGAATCATGTGCTACAGGTGAAGGATCATGTTGTGTTGGCAGTGGCGATGAAAATAAAAAATTTTCATTTGTAGCTGCAATGAAATATGCCTTTGGTACATTACTGGGAGATATTGCAAAACCTCTGTTTTGGGGTCTTATTGTTGGTGCCCTTATTACTGTCGCAATCCCTGAAAACCTGTCAGAACTTTTCTCTGAGAACACATGGCTTAGTTACCTACTGGTGATTATCATCGCTGTACCTATGTATGTGTGTGCAACAGCATCTTTACCTATAGCAGCGGGACTTATGCTTTCTGGTGTGAGTGCAGGTGCTGCTTTTGTCTTTCTCTCTGCTGGACCTGCTACCAACACAGTGACAATAGGTGTGGTTAAAAAGATGTTGGGCACGAAGTCTTTGGTTATTTATCTTGGAAGTATCGTTGTAGGTAGTATCATATTTGGGCTTGGACTTGATTATATATTTGACATTTCATCTATAGATCCTGCTTCACTGATACAGATGGATGAAGAAGGGGGCATTATCGCTACGATATCTTCTGTTATATTATGGGGACTTGTATTGTATTATATGGCCAAGTCCTATTTGGATAAAAAAGATAGTTGTAGCGGTGGGAGCTGCTGTGGATAACCCTAGTTAAAATAAAGGAAAATGATGGGACAGGATCATAATCATGAAGTGAAAAATTATAATAAAGCTTTTCTATAGGCATAACGCTTAATATTATTTTTGTCATTATAGAAGCAATATATGGTGTGATGGCTGACTCATTAGCACTTATAACTGATGCAGGTGTTTCTTTGGGTGTGGTTATTGCGGGTATAGCCATTATGTTTACAGGCTGGTTATGGCTAGATCCAGTACTTAGTTTAGTTATTGTAGCAGTGATTTTAGTGAGTACTTGGGGGTTACATAAAGACTCTGTTAACCTTTCTATGGATGCAGTACCTTCAGATGTCAATGTGAGTGAAATCAAAAAATATTTTTTATCTTTAACAGAAGTAAGAGAGATCCATGCCCTACATGTTTGGGCTATCAGTACCACAGAAAATGCTTTAACTGTACACCTTCTTTGTGAAACCATGCCTACAAATAATGATTTGTTAGAAAAAATTGAAGATGATATGCATCACCTATTTAGTATAGAACACAGCACGGTACAAATAGAAAGTACTTCAGGTAATTATGTATGTATACTTAATCATGATAAAGCAAAAATATAGTATTTTCTTTACATATTATTTATTTTTGGATAGACTACATTTAAATATAAAGGTAGGAAATTGAAAAAAAATTTGATACAGTTTTTACTATTGTTCTCATTATTTTTTAATATTGCCCATGCTACTGTCATTGCTCTAGAAGATGAGTGTCATCATGAGTCAGCACATGAGTATGTTGCAGAACAGAGTAATTCTACAGAATGTGGTGATCTTTGTGATGTGCATCACCTTTTCCACTTTATAGCTATCTTGGATAATCATTTGCTA
Organism: Sulfurovum sp.; assembly: GCA_015661795.1. Taxonomy (GTDB): domain Bacteria; phylum Campylobacterota; class Campylobacteria; order Campylobacterales; family Sulfurovaceae; genus Sulfurovum. The sequence continues at coordinate 3,839 of DQVJ01000104.1, read as the reverse complement.
AATGAAGATAACATAAGTAGACAAGAAGCTTTTATACAAAAAGTTACTTTTTATGTTCCACCATCTCCCCAAAGAAACATCAGACCTCCTATAGTTTAACCTGTACTACCATACCCTAGTTCTTTTTAGAACAAATTTACATATATTACATTACAGGAATACCTATGAAAAAAATCATTATGATTTTTTTGACTTTTTCACTCTTTTCTTTTGGTATGAGTTATGAAAAATTCAAAAAACTGACACTTAAAAATGCCAAGTTTCTACAAAGACAGGCATTATCATTAGAAGTGGTGCAAGAGCAGAATAACATATTATTACGTTCACAAAACCCAACACTAGGACTTCAACTTTCACGATTCAATCCTAAAGAAATCAGTACAAGTTACAACTATGCTGCATTTGTCACACAAAGTATACGTATAGGTAACTACTATGGTGCACAGGAAGATCAAGCTTCTGCTCAATCTTTATTACAAAATGCTTATGTACAGGATGGTAAAGCGGGCTACATCAGTACACTTGAAAAAATTTATACAGAATATGTCTACCAAAATAAACTCTTAGCGCTACTTGAAGATGAATATAAACTTTCAAAACAAGTTACTGATATTGTAAAGCAGAGATATGATAATGGTTCTGAAAACAGAGTCTCTTATCTTCAGGCCAAAACAGATACGATTGCTTTGAAAACACAAATGTATACTACAAGACAAGTGTTAAAAATACTTTATTATCAGCTCTTGTCTATTGCAGGACTTAAAAAAAGTGTCTCTTTGGAGAAACACTTTATTTATCCTGTCTCTAGTAAAAATACCAATGAAATAAAAACAAACACCAAGCAGAAAATACTTGATGCACAAACAAAGCTTATGAAAAGTAAAATGCGTATGAATGATAGTATTATTAACAGTTATCAAGTATATGGTGGTATAGAAAATGAACCAGATCAGTCTATACTAAGAGTGGGTATTAATATCCCTATCCCTGTATTTAATACCAAATCTGAAGAGAAACAACTTGCTAAACTTCAAGCACAGCAACTTAGCCTTGACAAGGATCAGCTCGAGATTGATTTGTTTACACAAGCAAAAATGCTTAAGGCGTCTATCAAAGAACTTTCAGAACAATACTATGCTCTCAAAGGGCTTAAAAAAGAACAACATACACTCTACTTACTTCTTAAAGAGGGATATGAAATAGCACAAGGTTCTATCTTTGTGATGATGGATACCAAGAATAAACTCATTCAAACACAAAAGTCACTACTTCAAACACAAAAAATGATTAACACACAAAAAATAGAACTCCGTTTTATACAAGGACAATACAATGATTAAATATTTACTTTTAGTTTTACCTCTTTTGGCTTCATCTTCGAGTATTAAGGTAGAACATACTCAGTTAAAACCTCTAGGTAAAGTGCTACAAACTAATGCACAAATTACACAACTCTCCGACCAAAAACAGACCATTGTTTCTCGTCTTTCTGGACACTTGGAAGCTTACTATGTAAAGCCAGGTCAACATGTATCAAAAGGAGATAAAGTAGTCCTTATAGAATCTATCGAACTCTCTAAAATGACTGCTGAATATTTAGCACTCATAAAGCAACTTGAAGCAGCAAAAAAACAAAAACAGACTGCAATGACTTTACATAAAAAAGGATTGACATCACAGAACAAACTAAGTGATGCTATCATCGCCCTTGAAAATATTCGTAGTCAACAAAATACATTGGCTTCACAGTTAAGTTCATTGGGTTTAAATCCAAAAACACTTAAAGAAGCCACCGATCAATTTATACTCTACGCACATGATGATGGTACAGTAGGCACGATTCTTTCCCCTTTACATACGAATGTGAATGCCCAAACTGAACTGGTCACATTGGTGAGTCAAAATGCCTATTATGCAACGGCATATATTTCTGCTACTCATGCGATGCATGTTTCCAAAGATACAAAAGGATGGATACAAATAGCAGATAAAAGTTACGATGCCACTTTTGTCCAACTTATGCCAAATATAGACCAAGAAACACAGCGTGCAAAAGTACTTTTTCGTATAGAAAATAGTCCTTCAAACCTTCTTTTAGGTGCATTCACTCAGATGGATATCTCTTTAGCTCCTACACAAAAGGTAGTGATGGTAAAAAAGACCGCCCTAACACTTTATAAAGGTGAATGGGTGGTTTTTGTGGAGAAAGAACATGAAGAAGCTGAACACCATGATGACAAATCAGACCATAATCATGATGAAGAGACAGCAGAACATGATGAGCATGATAATCATGATGCCCACAAAGAAGAGAAAGAATCACATGATGACCATGATGAAGGAGAGGAAGGACATAGTAAACATGAGGAAGAGGAGGCACCTTATGAAGCAAAAGTAGTTGAAATTATTACTTATGTTGGTGATGAAGTGGCCGTTAAAGGTTTAAACGTTGATGAAGAATATGTCTCAGATGGTGTTTACTTTGTGAAGTCTATGTTACTGAAGTCTTCTCTTGGCGAACATGCTCACTAGGAGTATAGTATGAACCGTTTTTTTAAAGTACTGATACAGTACAAATTTCTCATACTTGCTCTGTTTATAGCCATTTCAGGGTTTGGATATAAAGCTTACAATGACATCCCAGTAGATGCTTTTCCTGATATCACGCCAAAACAAGTGGTTATCTACACAGAGAGTTCAGGTAATTCAGCTGAAGACATAGAGAAGCTTATTACTTATCCAATAGAAGCTGCCATGTCTGGTTTACCGGGTGTGAAAATGATACTTTCTAACTCTATCTTTGGATTATCGTATGTCTCAATCTTTTTTGAAGATGACTACGATACTTATCTTTTACGTCAATTGGTTACAGAAAGACTAAATACTGTAGATATCCCAAAAGGTTGGGGAACCCCAGTGATGGGTCCTAATACTACGGGACTTGGACAAGTACTATGGTATGCCCTCAAAGATGAAAAAAATGTTTACGCACCCAGTGATTTACGTCAAATGCATGAGTATACAGTTACACCATTGTTTAAATCTGTTGATGGTGTTGAAGAGGTTATTTCATGGGGTGGATTTGAAAAACATTATGAGGTTCTTATAGATGCAAAACGTCTACAAAATGTAGATGTTACGTATAATGAGATACTCAGTGCACTGGAAAAATCTAACCAATCAGTTGGTGGTCAGTACTTAGAATTTAACTGTGAACAGTATCTTATACGTGGGGCTGGACTCTATCAAAATTTAGATGATATACGCAATACCGTTATTCGTACTAAAGATGCAAAAGCAGTCACCATTCAAGATGTTGCTACAGTTCAAGTGGGGAGAGCCCCTCGCTTTGGTGCAGTTTCAGTTGATGGGAAAGAGCGTGTTTTTGGTATGGTGCTCCAGCGTTCTGGAACCAATGCTGCAAAAGTGGTACAACTTATTAAAGAGAAAATGCCATTGCTTGAAGCAGCTTTACCTAATGGCGTAAGTATTGAAATTATCTATGATAGAAGTGAGATTACACAAAAGGCAGTCAATACCATGACTTCTGCCCTACTCACGGGTTCTATTTTGGTTGCTATTATACTCTTTTTATTTCTTTTTGAGTTACGATCTGCTTTTATCGTTATTCTCTCTTTACCTATATCTTTGCTTATAGCTTTTTTGATGATGCAATGGTATGGTATCAGTGCCAATCTCATGTCACTCTCAGGTCTTGCAATCGCTATAGGTATGATAGTTGATGGTACCATAGTAGTTGTAGAAAATAGTTTTAGACTTCTCCATGAAAAACCCGATGCCTCACGAGCTCAAATAATAGCTGATGCTACAGCTGAAGT
>DQVJ01000055.1 GCA_015661795.1 Sulfurovum sp. | reverse complement strand
TTAGATACTATTTAGATATTTTTTACAATATATATGTATACTAATGTATTGAGATTATGAATTTTTATTATTTTAGGGGGAAAATGAATGGAATACACAAAATATTTTTTAACAACTACCTTTTTGCTTAGTCTATTAGCGACTATTAACCTTTTTGCAGAAGAAAGTAAAATGCAAAAGACAAATAAAAAAAACATTCACATAGCCGAATCAAAAATGATTATGGGTGCTACAGAATATATTAAGATAGAACCGCCAGGAGTGACGCTCAATGCAAGAATAGATACAGGTGCCAAAACCACTTCACTAGATGCTAGAGATATTACTCCTTTTGAAAGAGATGGAAAAAAATGGGTTAAGTTTAGTGTATATGATGCAGATAAAGAGTATCAAGTAGAAAGACCTGTGTTTGATACAGTGTTAATCAAACGTCACGGAGGAGAATCTCAAAGACGGTACATGGTTAAAATGCGTGTAACTGCTGATGAGGTATCTCAACTTATACCTGTATCTTTGACAGATAGAAGTGCTTATGAATTTCCTATTCTTATCGGAAGAAATTTTTTAAAAGATTATTTTATTGTGGATGTTTCTCAAAAAAATCTGTTGAAGAAATTTAAAAATAATGAGAATAAATGATTTCTAGAAAATACCATGCTATTGCAGTAGCAACGGTTATAGCTTCGATTGGGCTTTTTCTGCTCTATTATAAGGTACAAATTTTGGGAATGCCTTTCATGCCAGATGAGACTAAACCGGTCTATAGAATAGAAGCTAAAATTACCTTTGAAGGAAGAAATAGGCCTGTACATGTCTCTCTTGCTTTACCAGATGTGGAAGAAGGGGTACATATTATTTCAGAAGATGCATCTTCTTCAGGATACGGATTTACCAAAGCAAAAACAGCTCAAGGGGTGAGAGCTGAGTGGGCAAAACGAAGAGTGACTGGTCCTCAAACACTTTATTATACGTTTGAACTCATACTTCATGATATCTCTAAAGTAAAAAATATTGAAGAGAAGGAACAGTTACCTCAAGAAAGTGAGTTACTTCTTGATATACCTGTTGGATTACAAAGTGCTGCAAAAAATTTACTGAAAGATGTGAGGTGGCGTTCTGCAGACCCACATTCCTTTACAGCACAGTTAATTCGTGATTTTTCTGATAAAGATCCTTCTCAGGCAGTAAAAATATTGTTAGCTAAAAGTAATATATCAAAACAAGATATGCTGTACCATATGTTACGTTATGAAGGACTCACAGTAAAAAAACTCAATGGTCTTTTTCTTGATGATGCACATAGAAATTTTCATTTGATTCCTCTTATTGAAGTCTTACATAAAAACAAATGGCAACGCTATGACTTAGAAACGGGAAAGATAGAAAAAGATAAAAAGTTCTTTGTTTGGAGAAAAGGGGGTCATTCTATTATTGATGTTACTGGAGCAAAAAATTCAAAAATAACATTTTCAGTAAATAAACGTCATGTACCCAGTAGATACTTGATTGATAATAAGAATATCGTTAAGAACAGTGCTATATTGGATTTTTCACTCTTTACTTTACCTGTTTCTGAACAAAATGCCTTTAGACATATGTTATTGGTTCCTTTTGGGGCCTTGATGGTTGTATTTTTAAGAGTATTTGTAGGTATTCGAACTTCTGGAACATTTATGCCTATTTTAATTGCATTGGCTTTTATGGAGACAACACTCGTTACTGGTCTGATTATGTTTGTGTTGATTGTGAGTATAGGTTTGGTGATTAGAAGTTATTTGAGTACCCTCAATTTACTACTGGTCGCTAGGATATCTGCTGTGGTAATCGTAGTCATCACTATTATGTCCTTTATGAGTATTTTAAGTTTTAAATTAGGGATTGAAGAAGCAATGACGATCACTTTTTTCCCTATGATTATTTTGGCATGGACGATAGAAAGAATGTCTATTCTTTGGGAAGAAGAAGGTGCTAAAGAGGTACTTGTGCAAGGGGGAGGCTCATTATTTGTAGCTGTTTGTGCTTATTTTGTCATGAGTAATCCGCTAATAGGACATATCACTTTTAATTTTCCAGAAGTACTTTTGATTCTTTTAGGTATGATTATATTAATGGGGCGTTATAGTGGTTATAGACTCACTGAACTGCTTCGTTTTAAGTCATTTATGGATTAAGTATGTTTTTTGCAAACCCATTTAAACTTAAAAAACTAGGTGTCCTTGGCATGAATAAACGCAATGTGTATTGCATTGGAGAACATAATAGCCGTAAACAGTATCCTATGGTTGACAATAAACTAAAAACAAAAGTAGTAGCACAGGAAGTGAATATCGCTGTGCCTCAATTATTGGGTACAGTATGTATGCAGTCAGATGTTAGAAATATAGAAAAAATATTAGAAGGACTGAATGGATTTGTTATCAAGCCAGCACAAGGGAGTGGAGGAAAAGGAATTTTAGTCATAGTCGATAGAAAAGATGATTTCTTTTTTAAACCCAGTGGAGAGCATGTGACCTTTAGAGATATTCGCCAACATATTTCTAATATTCTTAGTGGTTTATACTCCTTAGGTGGTAAGCCAGATGTTGCTATGATAGAACAACTGGTTCAGTTTGACCCTATCTTTGAAAAGTATAGTTTTGAAGGAGTCCCGGATATACGTATTATTTTGTATAAGGGATTCCCTTCGATGGCAATGTTACGTTGTTCAACCAAAGAGAGTGATGGGAAAGCAAACTTGCATCAAGGTGCTGTAGGCGTAGGGATAGATATGGCTACAGGCAAAGCCCTTTATGCGGTACAACACAATCATCCAATAGATAAACATCCAGATACAGGATATGATTTTTCTGCTTTACAGATACCCCATTGGAAAGAGATGTTAAGACTTTCCGCACGTTGTTATGATATGACTCATTTAGGTTATCTGGGAGTGGATATTGTACTTGATAAATATTTAGGACCACTGATTCTTGAACTTAATGCTAGACCAGGATTGGCTATACAGATAGCCAATAAGACAGGTATATTAACACGTTTCGATATGATAGATACTGCGACATTAAATCAGTCCGTAGAAGAACGGGTGGAGTATAGTATCAAATATTTTTCAGATACTGAACATGATAAGACTAGCAACATAAAATAAACTCAAAACTATTAATCTATTTTAGATATGATTCTTTAACTAAAGTTTAGGATATTGAATGGATTTTTCGTCGTTAGAGACCTGGGGGTATTTGGCAGTAGCTTTTTTTGCATTTGGTGGGTCATTGTTCATTGTGGCTGCTGCTGGAGTATTTTCTTTCATGGGAAAGATGGATTTGACAACCGCATTGCTTATTGCTACAGTCTCTAACTATATGGGTGATATGTTTCTTTTTTATCTTGGTAAATATCAGAAAAAAGAGATACAACCCTATTTTGCTAAGCATAAGCGTAAAATTGCACTAGCAACACTTATAATGCGAAAGTATGGTGTAGCTGCAATATTTATCCAAAAGTTTTTGTATGGGATTAAAACTTTAGTTCCCCTATCTATGGCACTTTCTAAATATGATTTTAAAAAGTTTGGGTTCTATAATATATTTGCTTCTATTCTCTTTGTCTTGACTATCGGACTTTCTGCATATTACTCTAGTGAAGCTATTATTACAATGTTTTCCTATATTCAAGTTAATCCATGGATAGCACCGGTGATACTCTTTTCTATTATAGGTATTGTCTGGTTTGTTATGGAGAATATGACAAAGAAGAAAAAATAGAGAACGTTATTGCTTTATCTATTTAACCAATAGATAAGACTTGGTATATTTTCGATACCAAAGTAAAGATAATCGTTGTTATCTAGATTGCCATATCTTTTTACATAAGTAAGTCTAAATATATCAATTACATCAACATACGCATTAAAGCCATAGGCACTATCGCGTTTGTAGAATGATCCTTGTGTGTCTCCAAAAAGACTTATACCTGCACCAAATTTCATAAAGTCACCATTGTCAGTAAAAGTATCGAAATCAAGTCTTACGAAATCGGGTGTTTTATCACCAATGATATAGGATGCTTTTGCCTCCAAACCATTGAAAATATTCATATCAGTATAATACAAAGCGGTATAACCAAAACTTACGCCACCATTTTTTATATCTGCAGCAACTTCTCCGGGTAAAAGTCTAAGAGCAGTTCTAAAGCCTACATTATCTTCATCTTGAGGTACATTGAGGGGTAGAAATTGGAAACCACTTCTTTCTTTGACAAAGGTACTTCCCGCCCAGGCTGAGATACTAGCAAGGATTGCTATTGGTTTATGGTCTGGATATACATTTGCACGGTCATTTTCTAGAGTGGTAATACGACTAATAATACGTCTTAAGGGTCTTTTATACCAATTGTCTATATCTCTCTTGGCATAAAGTAAAAAGGAATTTTTAGATTCTTTTAAATAATGTGTATCAAGTTTTGATAAAAACGTTTTAAATTCATCCATATCATAACGTTTTGCATCAGGTTTTTGTCTATTAAATGCATTGTAAATAGCAGAGAAACGATCAGTTGTTTTGACTTTTTTATGGTGAAACTCTGTATTTAAAAATAAGTTATAGGCAGCTAAAGCTTCTGGTTTATTATCTAAGCCTAAACGTGTTTTTAATTCATTCATTAAGTCTATCTGTGAAATATGTGTATAAAGTTTTTTTCTCTTAAAAGATTTTGCCAAATGGTATATGGCATCATACACACCCACATAATAGTCATATTCACGAAAGTTAGGATCTAAGAATGCCGCAAAGTGCTGTAAATATTTACCTGTAAGAGGATGAAATCTAGAAGACAAGATGAGTGTTTTACTTGAGTCCTTTCGAAAATACTGGTTAATGGCTTGATAAAGTTTCATGGATTGAAAAATTTCAAGACTTGAAAGCAAAGGAATAGCATTGGTAGTGATGAAGCCCAGAGGTCTTTGTTCTTCTTCTTGTTTAGTAGTGTCTTTGACTTCTTTTCTCATATTACTAGGATCAATGAATAAAAAATGGGAAGTATTTTTGTTCAATTCAATGGCAAGTTGTAGAGGTATGTTGTCATATGCTCCACCATCAATAAAATAATGAGAAGCTCTTTTACCTTTATATACATAATCAAGCTTAACCTGTTGAAAAGCACCAGGGAATGCACCAGATGCAAATAGAACATTCATAAGTTTATTTTTATCTTTTTCTATCTCAGGAATAGACATATAAAAATCTGTACTTGGGGGCATTTTTTTATTTTCTATGACAGCTTTAGAGTGTTTAACTTTAAAAGTTAGAGGAACTGAAAAATGTTGGTTTTTTACCTTTATACCACTGACTTCTTCAATAATTGGTGTTACTTTGGTGACAGAAACACCCAAGGGTACCTCACAATTTTTTTTGAAAATAGGTTTGTTAAGATGAGCGATGATTTTTTCACCTTTTTTCTCTAGACCTCGCCTTGTAAAAAGAGTACTGGTATTGTCAGGATCTTGACCATGAATAGAAAGGTCCTCAATACCCAAATGTACCCAAGTTTCATAAAAAAGATTGTCATCTACAGCATTTTTTAAAGGTATGGAGTCTTTTTGACACCAGTACATTGCTGAAAGTAGCGCATTGATGGAACCTGCAGAAGCACCAGCTACAGATTGAAGGTGTGGTTCCGTGAGTTTTCCTTTCTCTCTTACTTTATTTAACATCTTAATCATTGCCCAGTTGTATCCAGCTTCATAGGCACCTAGACTGACACCTCCAGAAATGACAATGGAGAAATTAATTTGTTCACGTTTAGCATGTAATGTAAAGGTAAGTAATATAAAAAGAAGTATGAGTTTAAAGTATGATTTCATGAAGTAACCTTCAGTGATGTATGAATGACAGTAGCGCTACTACTAACTACTGTCTTGGAAGAATCTATGATTGCTTTTGTCTGACAAATTTCTCTATACGTCTAATGCCTTCACGTATATTGGTCATATCTGTTGCAAAGGAAAATCTAAAATACCCCTCACTGCCAAATCCTATGCCAGGGACTACAGCAACACCTGTAGTTTGGAGTAATTCTTTACAAAACTCTATAGAATCATTTGAAATATCTTTAATATTTACAAACAAATAAAAAGCACCTTGTGGTTTTAAAACGGAAAGACCATCAATTTCGTTAAAAAGTTTTACGGCTTCATCACATCGGTTGCGAAATGCCCGCCTCATTTGCTCTATATCATCATCTACATCTCCTAAAAGTGCAGGTATCGCAGCTTTTTGCGTAATAGAGTTGATGTTGGATGTACTTTGTGATTGTAGTTTATTCATAGCTGCTATTACTTCTTTGTTTGGGGTAGCCAAATATCCAAAACGCCAACCTGTCATCGCAACAGATTTACTCAGACCGTTTATGGTTACAGTTCTTTGATACATATCCTCAGAGATACTGGCAGCAGCTACAAAGTCAATGTCATAGACAAGTTTTTCATACATTTCGTCTGATGCCACGATGATGTCAGTCCCTTTGAGTACTTCAGCCAATGCTTCCAATTCAGATTTTGAGTAGACAGACCCTGTAGGGTTGGAAGGTGTTGTTAATATAATCATTTTTGTTTTTTCAGAGATAGCATTTTTCAGTTGATCTGCTGTAATTTTAAAGTTACCAATTTCATCTGTATCAATGATAACAGGTATAGCGCCTGCATACTTCACAAGTTCAGGATACGTTACCCAATATGGTGCAGGGATGATGACTTCATCACCCTCATTGAGTATTGCTTGAAAAAGGTTAAAAAGTGATTGTTTTGCACCATTACTTACAATGATATCAGAAGGAGCATACTCTAATCCATTATCTCTTTTTAATTTTTGACTGACAGCATCCAGTAATTCGGGGATACCTGGAACGGCTGTATATTGTGTAAAACCATCGTTAATAGCTTTAATAGCTTCTTCTTTAATAGCTTTTGGTGTTTCAAAGTCTGGTTCTCCAGCTGAAAAAGAGAGTATATCTTTGCCTTGTGCTTTTAAGTCACGTGCCAGTGAAGAAATGGCGATAGTTAAAGATGGAGATAATGTTTGAATGCGTTCAGAAAGCATAAAATAACCCTTGCGATAAAATTGCATTATTATAGCTAAAAGTGCTTGATACATCTTTATGATAAATGATGTGTAATGGTTATAAAGTCTTTCTTTAATCCATACTGTGAAGAAAGTTATCATATATTTCATCAAGATCATGATCTTTTTTCTTGATTGCCTCTTGTTTACCTTTAGGTAATGCTGCTTCTAGTACTTCGATACGTTTAATGAGATATTCAAAAATTTCTTTGTTAACATCAGGTATTTTATCATGACTAAGAGGAGTTTGGTCATAACCACGCTTAAGAACACGTGCAGGGATACCTACCGCAGTACAATGAGAAGGTACACTTTTTACTACAACAGAATTTGCACCTACTTTAGAACTTGCACCTATGGTAATATTCCCTAATATCTTTGCACCTGCACCAATAACGACATTGTTTTCCAGTGTAGGATGCCTTTTACCTTTACTTGTACTCACCCCTCCAAGGGTCACTTGTTGGTAAATAATAACATCATTGCCAATAATAGCAGTCTCACCAATAACAACGCCTACACCATGGTCTATAAATACCCTACGACCAATCTGTGCTGCTGGGTGAATGTCTATTACTGTAAGGAATTGCCCAAAGGCAGAAATGAACCGGGGTATAAATCGTAATTTTTTATTATATAAGCTATGTGCTATACGGTAAAAAAAGAGTGCCCATAGACCTGGGTAATTAAAAAAAAGTTCAAAAGTTGAGTGTAGGGCAGGATCATTTTTTTTGACATTTGAAAAGTCCTCTTTTATAAGACTAAATACATTCACGTTTATTATCCTTGAGTTTCATTGCTTGCTTGAATCGTTTTAAGATAGCTATTTTCACTTAAATAAAGGTAAAGTTTACCTAAAAGTGCTCTTTTCTCATCTTGAGAAATATATTGGGATTCTTCTATTCTGTATTTAAGTGTCTTATCCATAATGTTAGTATCATAATCCAAATCATCCAAAATATCCATTAAATTTTGTGCTTCTATAAGGTTATTTATCGTGTAATCCCCCTTTTCATCGAAGTGTATCACAGCTTCTGTAGGGTGGGTAAATAGGTTGTGTTTCATTCCTAAAACTTCTTGATAGGCTCCAGTAAGAAAAAAAGCCAGGAAATATTCTTCTTTACTTACATCAATATCATGTAAATGTAATGGAAGTTCACGGTCAAAGCCTATCTCACCATCACTGTCACATGTAATATCCCAGATACTTGCAGGATTGGTAGGCTTTTTATCAAGCTTGTCCAGAGGCATCACAGGAAATATTTGGGCTAGTCCCCAGAAATCTGGCAGCGACTGAAAGGCTGAAAAATTTACAAGATATTTCTCTTGAATACGGTCTTGTAATTTTTTAAGTTCATCAGTATCTTCCTCTCGTAAAAGAGCAATGGATTTTTTGATGATAAGATTGACCAAAATTTCGGTATTTGAACGGTCTTCCAAGTCAATGTATCCCAAGTCAAACAGGGTTAAAAGACTTTCCATATGATCTAATGCATCATGTAGATATTCTCTTGCATGTTCTCGTGAAAGTGATGTATAAAGATCATATAACTCTTCTATGAGAGGAGGATTCTCCTTTTTTAGTCTTAAGCCTTTTTCATGATATTCTTGTGAAAAAAGTTCAAGTACTGGAGCGATTAACACAGAATGTGATGCAGCAATGTAACGCCCAGACTCTGTAAAAATATCAGGTTCAGGTACTTCTTTGCTTTTGGCTATCTCTTGCATAAGATAGACAACATCATTTGCGAATTCCTCTAATGAATAATTACGTTCCTGTCTTCCCTCGTGTTGACTGTACTCTACAGCTAAACCTCCCCCGATATTAATAGCCCCCAACATATCTGCACCACGTTTTTTGAGTTCTGCATAAATGTTTCCTGCTTCTCTGAGTGCTTTTTTTAACGGAGAGATATCAGACATTTGAGAGCCTATATGAAAATGAATCATCCAAAGTTTATCTAAGAGATTGTGTTTTTTAAGCATTTCATAGGCTTCTAATAATTCGGTGGAAGTAAGACCGAATTTTGAACTGTATCCACCACTTTTTGCCCAAATGCCTATGCCTGAACTATGTAGACGAATACGTACACCTATTTTAGGGGTCATGGGTTTTTGTATGTGCGCATTAAATTCGTTATTGACTTGAACAATAGTTTCTAGTTCACCGAGACCTTCTATGGTGATAGTGAGGTTATGACCCATTTTTACAGCGATAAAACATAAAGAAATCATCTCCTTGTCTTTAAAACCGTTAACCGTGATAGGGGCACCTAATGGTGTTTGTGTCATGGCAATGATAAGTTCAGCTTTACTTCCTGCTTCCAGACCATAATTAAATTTCTGCGATACATCCATTAAAGAATGAATAAAATTGGGAAACTGGTTGACCTTGAGAGGAAAGACAGCTTGAAAATTACCAGAATAGCCAAATTCTTTTTTTGCTTTTTCAAAGGTATTAAAAAGTGTTGAAATCTGTTTTTCTATGAGATGGGGGAAACGAAGAAGAAGAGGACCTTTGTATCCTTTATCTCGTATGTCTTGCGTAATTTTCAATAAAGAGGGTTTAGAGGCGATATTGACATTGATTGTGTCATTTTGGATAATGAAATTATCATCTCCCCAAATGTTTAACCCAAAATCTTTCATACATTAACCTCTAAATAATAATTATTAGAATTATATCAAAACTTAATCTAATCTTACCTATAATAGTTTTATGAATACACAGTTTTTGTCTTATAAAAAGCAGCCTCATCACCTTATTCTTTATGCTAAAGGAGAATGGATACTTGATACGGTACCTGAGATAGAAGTGATGTTAAGAGATGTCCCATATGATAAGAAAATAGTTTGGGACTTTTCAGGAGTAAGTGATTTTGACTCTGCAGGTATTTTACTTTTTGTAGAATATTATAAACGATTCCAAGAAAAAATTGATGTTTCGCTTGAAGGGTACAGTAAAAATCAAAAAGAGATGTATGATCTTTTAAAAAAGAATAGAGAAGAGTCCATCACACCTGTAGAAAAAGGTATTGTGGAAAACTTAGGTAAAACTACTTTAGAAATATATAAAGATATTATTGATTTTATTACATTTTTAGGGCATCTTTTTGCTGCAATATCTCAAGTTACCCTAAATCCTAAGAATATACGTTTTAAAGAAATGGTTTATCATATACAGCAGTCAGGGTTTAATGCATTGATCATCATAGGCTTAACAGCTTTTTTAGTGGGAATGGTCATCGCCTATCAAGGTTCTGTACAGTTGGCCAAATTTGGTGCAGATATTTTTATAGTTGACACGGTTGCAATATCAATAACAAGAGAATTAGGCCCTATGATTACTGCTATTGTTATCGCAGGACGAAGTGGGTCAGCATATACAGCAGAGATTGGCGCCATGAAAATCACAGAAGAGATTGCTGCGATGCGCACTATGGGTTTTGATCCTTATTATTTTTTAGTGATTCCCCGTGTATTTGCATTAATGACAGCTTTGCCATTACTGATATTTTTTGCTGACATTATAGGTATTTTGGGTGGTATGGTAGCTGCTAAAATGCAACTGGGTATCTCTTTTATACAGTTTACAGATAGATTGTATGAAGTGTTGGAAGTAAAGCATTATATTCTTGGAATGATTAAAGGTCCTATGTTTGCTTTTCTTATTGCATCTATTGGATGTTTTAGAGGTTTCCAAGTTTCCAATAACACGGAGAGTATCGGGCTTCATACCACTGCATCTGTGGTTAATTCTATTTTTTTAGTGATAGCCTTTGACGCACTTTTTTCAGTGATTTTTACAGAGATGGATTTATGAATCAAGTGATTAAAATAAAAGGGGTAGTGACGCGCTTTGGTACAAGAACCATCCATGATGGTGTAAATCTTCAGATCAATGAAAATGAAATTTATGGTATTTTAGGCGAGAGTGGATCTGGCAAGTCTGTGTTAATGAAAGAAATGATTATGTTACTTGAACCTAGTGCAGGAGAAATACATGTACTAGGTAAATCACTAAAAGGTATCTCTTTTAAAGATGCTCAGTCTTTACGAAGTGACTGGGGTGTTCTTTTTCAGTTTGGTGCACTGTTTTCTTCGTTGACGGTAGCTGAGAATATAGAAGTACAACTTAAAGAATATACCAACATTTCTCCTATGATGAGGGGAAACTTGGTACGTTCCAAGTTAGCACTTGTAGGTCTTGATCCTCATGTAGGTGCACTTTACCCCTCTGAACTTAGTGGTGGGATGGTAAAACGTGCGGCACTTGCACGTGCTTTGGCGATGGAACCTAAGTTACTTTTTCTGGATGAACCCACTTCAGGTTTAGATCCCATAGGTGCACGTAATTTTGATGCACTTATTGTAGAATTACGTAATTTACTTGGTATTACTGTGGTGATGATTACACATGATTTAGACAGTATATTTTC
>DQVJ01000189.1 GCA_015661795.1 Sulfurovum sp. | reverse complement strand
GCCGTTTACGTTGAGCCTTGGCATGTTGATATTAGAGATTTCCTTGACCTAAAGAAAAACTCTGGTGAGGAGCGTCGCAGAGCACATGACCTTTTCCCTGCTATCTGGCTAAATGACCTTTTTATGCAAAGAGTTCAAGATGATGCTATGTGGACACTTTTTGATCCATTTGAAGTGACAGAGTTGACAACACTTTATGGTGAAGCATTTGAGAAACGTTACATCGAACTTGAAAACTCTGATGATGAGATTACAAGAGAAAAAGTCTCAGCTAAAAATCTTTGGAAAGAGATGTTGCGTTCATATTTTGAAACGGGAAATCCATTCCTCACCTTTAAAGATACCGCAAACAGAGCCAACCCCAACAAACATGTGGGTGTAATACGTTCAACCAACCTTTGTACAGAGATTTTTCAAAACACTGCACCTAACACATATAAAACACAGTTTACATTTGATGATGGTTCTGTCGAAGCCTACGATGAAAATGAGATGTTAACCGTTGACAACGGTACAACAAAACCAGCAAAAAAAGTCACAGCACTTGACAGTCTTAATGGTAAACAAATCTGGATCGTAGACAAAGAGAAAACAGATGGTGATACTGCAGTATGTAACCTGGCATCTGTCAACCTTTCTAAGGTGAATACTGAAGAAGACTTAGCACGTGTTGTCCCGATAGCCACACGTATGCTTGACAACGTCATAGACCTAAACTTCTATCCACTAGCCAAAGTAAAAAAGACCAACGAAAAGTCACGTTCCATCGGGCTTGGTGTAATGGGTGAAGCACAAATGTTAGCAGAAGCTGGTATAGAGTGGGGAAGCCATGAGCACTTTACCAAAGTAGATGAAGTCATGGAATCATTCTCTTATCATATCATTAGAGAATCAAGTAACTTGGCACTAGAAAAGGGTGCTTACCCGACTTTTGAAGGATCAGACTGGTCAAAAGGTATCTTCCCAATAGACAAAGCAAATGAAAATGCATGTAAACTGGTTGACAGAGGTGGACTCTTTGGGTACAGCCATGACTGGCAAGCACTTAAAGAAAAAGTAAAGACAGACGGTATGCGTAACGGGTACTTGATGGCGATAGCGCCTACAAGTTCCATAAGTATCTTGACAGGAACGACACAAGCCATAGAGCCAGTGTATAAACGTAAATGGTTTGAAGAGAACCTCTCTGGACTCATCCCTGTAGTAGCCCCTAATCTAAGTGCTGATACATGGCAGTACTACACTCCTGCATATGACCTTGACCAAAATGTACTCATCAAAGCAGGAGCTATCCGTCAGAAATGGCTAGACCAGGGACAATCACTGAATATATTCATTACGCTTGATAAAGCTTCAGGTAAATACTTAAATGAGATTTATATGAATGCCTGGAAGTTTGGATTGAAGTCGACTTATTATCTACGTTCTCAGTCACCTGAGAGTTCTGGAGATATTGAAGACCGTTCACAAGAATGTGTTGGGTGTCAATAAGATGGCAGAGATAACTTTTAATAAATTATTACAAAATACTCATGAATATAACTGTGAGAATGCAGATGAAAATGCTATGGTTTCAAAAATTGATTTAACATATAAAAACCGTAACTTTACTGTGGAAGTGAAGCAACCCTTTTGTGTAAACTTTGAAGATACAGAAGGTATAGAATTAATTATTCCAGATGAGAAAATCTTAAAAGAACTGAACTATAGTGATTTATCGGATAGATGCGAAGATTACTATAGAGGTCTTATTGGTAGTACAGGGAGTGGTATACGTATTGAGGGAGGCACAAATATACGTATGTATAATAATACATTTATGAAAAAATGGAAAGTTGATGTGTCCCTTGCCTCAGATAATGGAACAACTTGGTAAATAAATATTTCCCCTTTTTTAGAATTGTGATAGCGTTCTCCTTTGTTTCTTTTATTTTTTGTTGATGCAACAAAAAACGAAACGAACCCAAAACAAAAAAATGCATACGCTATCGCGGGCTGGTGGATATTTTAGTAGAGATGATTTTCTTTTGAAAAAGAGTTAGTTTAATCCCTTTTGAAATTTGAGCTTTGCGATAGCCTCGTCATATTAAAAAGAACTGTCACTTCGAACGACCGAATAAGCGATTAGCGATTCGAGAGGAGTGACGATTTTTTTGCTTCGTTTTTTTCTAAAAAAAATGACGAGAACTACAACGCCTCGAATTGAATAAAGAGGAAATTTAAAAATGTACACCAATTCAAGGTGCGGTAGCAATCACACCCTACAAAAAACATCCAATAACCGCTAAAATCCAAAATAAACCATCTAGCACACAAAATAACCAACACTAAACCCGTTTTCAACTCCTAGTATGGAAAATAAAATAAAAAGGCTTATTTTAGCCCTTAAAATCGGGTAAGTTTTCCACCGAGAGGTCAGGTGATTTGTGATTCCTTTCTGCGAAACAAATCACAAATCACCAGACCCCTCTATTCCCTCTATTAGCCTACAGATTTATTTTCCTGTGTATAATTGTCTCGGTCTAGCAATTTTCGAAGTCTCATCTTTTTTAAACTCTATCCATTGCGTTATCCACCCCACTGTTCGTCCTATGACAAAAATAGGGGTAAACATAGACTTAGGTATCTGTAAAGCAGTCAAGATGATACCTGTATAAAAATCTATATTAGGATAAAGGTTACGTGAAATAAAATACTCATCACTAAGTGCAATCTCTTCTATCTTTCTGGCAATTGCCATAAGCTCTGAGTCAAGTCCAAGTTCTTCTCTTAATTCATCTTGTAACTTTTTAAGTATTTGAGCTCTGGGGTCAAAGTTTTTGTAGACACGGTGTCCAAAACCCATGAGCCTAAACGCATCGTCAGGGTCTTTGGCTTTTTCTATAAAGGCTTCTACTTTATCTACGGAGCCTATATACTCAAGCTGTGCGATGACAGATTCATTGGCTCCCCCATGCGCACGTCCCCAAAGAGCAGAAATACCTGAAGCAATGGCCACATAGGGGTGTGCACCTGTAGAAGCCACACCTCGTACCACTGTAGTCGAAGCATTTTGTTCATGATCAGCATGTAATGTAAATATTGTATCTAGGGCACGTACCTCAACTTCTTTAATATCTTCATGCCCCTTGTCACATAAATGCATTTTACCTCCAGGGTACGCACGCATCATGGTAAGAAAATTTTTTGTAAAACTCAAGTCAATATCTGGTTCTATAAACGGGATACCCAAAGAGTGTCGATATGCAAAAGCAGCGATTGTTGGTATTTTAGAAATGATACGGTGTGCCATCTCTAGATACTCTTCTTCATTCTCCATATCTAGATGCTCATTATAAAAAGAAGCCAAAGCAGTTACTGCAGCAGAGAGGGTAGCCATAGGATGTGCATTGTCAGGAAAGGCATCAAAAAGACTATTGAGTCCTCTATGTAAGTAAGCACGGTGGCGGATTTCTAAATCAAGTTTTAGCAACTCTTCCTTACTCGGAAGGTGACCATTAAGGAGCAAAAAACATGTTTCCAAATAGCTATGGTTGTTTGCCAAATCTTCGATAGCTACGCCACGATAGCGTAACTCTCCTTTCCCTCCATCTATGAATGTAATTTGAGATTCACAACTGGCTGTTGAAGTATATCCAGGGTCATAGGTAAACATCCCTGTATCTGCAAAGAAAGTACGTATATCTATAACGGAAGGGCCTCTACTGCCTTCCAAAATGTTATATTCGTATGTTTTTCCTGTTTGGTTATTCGTAAGGGTTATAGTATCTTTTTGCATCATAAACCTCCATCTCATACTTATGCTTACTAATAAATACATACCTAATATATTTTAGTATATCCCAAGTGTGTAGATTATATGTGTAATTTAGCTATAATTTTGAAAAATTTGCAAAGGGCAGCGATGAAACAATTCGAAAATGTAACAGTAACATTAGCAGGCAATAGCTATTTTGATGGAGCCGTGACAAGTCGTACTGTAAACTTCAATGATGGGACTAAAAAAACTCTAGGCTTTATGTTGCCCGGAGAGTATGAGTTTGGTACAGAAGCAGCAGAACTGATGGAAATCACATCAGGAGAATTAGAAGTAAAACTACCTGGCTCACAACAATGGCTACCGATAAAAGGTGGGGAATCATTTAATGTGCCAGCAAACAGTAAATTTCAAGTAGATATAAAAACTATCGTAGATTACTGTTGTTCATACTTATAATATACATACCATAACAAGGAAAAATATGCATTTTAAATATCTATCTATTCTCGTGAGTATCATTGTTTTGAGCCAAAATCTTACTGCGGCTGAAGACAATTTTTTTAGTCAAAGGGATAAGCAAAAACATTTTATTGCCACCACAATAATTTCTACAGCAGTGACTGGATACACAAGAAGTCAAGGGTATTCTAAAGTAGAATCTTTTTTTTGGGGCTTTGGGGTTGCCGTAGCAGCAGGTCTTCTAAAAGAAGGCCTTGACGGAACAAATAGTGGGGATCAAAGCTTTGATGATGTAAAAGCAGACCTATTAGGAGCTATTGTTGGAGCACTAATATCTGCACAGTTTGAATGGAAATTTTAATTTTATGTATGGTTCACAATAAGTACACAAACAAAGCGTATAATGTGCCTAAGAAAGCCAAAGGAGGCTCCCTCCCTTTAATGCCTTCTTGGCTTTCTGGGTAACTTTTTTATTTTATTTTGTACTTTGATTTCGCTATCAAAGTCTCTCCTTTTTTATTATTTTATACAAAAAAGTTACCTGCAATCTACACAGACCAAAAGTCCATCTAAACATCAGCCAAAATGAGTATAATGTTTTCAATTAAGCGTAAGCGATAAAAAGAAGCAAGGCAAACAAATGGTACGTAAAAAAATATATAACCCAGAGTCTAAAGAACTCACAAGTGAACGGAAAATATTTGGGGGAAACCCAACTGGAATATTTGAACTCAATGATATCAAGTATCAATGGGCATATAACCTTTGGGAGATGATGTTAAACAATACCTGGTTCCCAAAAGAAGTAGATATGACGCGTGATGTCAATGACTATAAACATTTAACCGATGCTGAAAAATCTGCATACGATAAAGTATTGGCCCAACTGATTTTTATGGATTCACTGCAAACTAACAATATTATAGATAACTTAAACCCTTTTATCACCTCCCCTGAAGTCAATTTAATTTTAGTACGTCAAGCATTTGAAGAGGCATTACATTCACAAAGTTATGCTGTAATGGTAGACAGTATCTCTACAAATTCCCAAGAAATCTATGAATTATGGCGTCGAGACATGAAACTCAAGATGAAAAATGATGCCATCGCAAAAGTCTATGAAGAACTTTCAGATAATCCAACAGATGAAAATATCGTCAAAGCAATGTTTGCAAATCAAATCTTGGAAGGGATTTATTTTTATAGCGGTTTTGCCTATCTTTACACACTCGCACGTTCCGACAAAATGCTAGGAACGGCACAAATGATACGGTTCATCCAAAGAGACGAAGTGACCCACCTTCTGCTTTTTCAAAACATGATTAACGCTACACGTAAAGAACGACCTGAACTGTTTACCAAAAAACTACTTGATGAAGTGTATGATATGTTCAGAGATGCGGTAAAACTTGAGTGTGAATGGGGTACATACATTACACAAGGACAAATCCTTGGGCTTACGGATAATATTATTGAACAATATATTCAATACCTCGCAGATAAAAGACTCAAAGCTGTCGGTATGGATAAACTTTATAATGTCGAGCACCCCATTAAGTGGGTAGATAACTTCTCCCAGTTTAATGATCAAAAAACAAATTTCTTTGAAGGAAACGTGACGAACTACTCCAAAGGAAGCCTGGATCTTGATGATTTTTAGGCACATATTATGCTAGATAAACCAAAAACATTAGAGGTTGTAACCCTGCAACGCCCGACTCATCAACGCTACCAAGAAAACCTTGATGTACTATTGGGGCATCTCCACTCACGTCAAGATAAACACATTCTTCTTGCACCAGAAGTTTTTCTTACCTCTTTTGACTATGAACATATGCTAACTGCAGCAAAATTTTCTGCCAATGCACTCAAAACGCTTAAAAAAGAAGTCAATGAACAAATCCTTGTCTTTACCGTGATTATGGAAGATGGGGATAATTTTACGAATCAAGCAATCGTTATCCATAAACATAAAATAGTATATAAACAAGAGAAAGTGAAACTTTTTAAGTTGGGAGACGAAGATCTTTATTTTCGTGAAGGTAAAAGAAAAAAAATTCAACCTTTTACTATAGAAGGGGTAAACTATGCCATACTTATATGCTTCGAATTACGATTTAAAGAATTATGGAAGCAGGTAGAAGGGGTGGATGTAGTTCTCGTTCCTTCAAGATGGGGGAAATTACGCCAACTGCACTTAGAAATACTCTCCCGTGCACTTGCAGTCATGAACCAATGTTATGTTGTTGTATCCAATAGTGCAGACAGCGATATGGCAACTTTTTCAGCGATTATTTCACCTAATGGTACTGTCAATTCAGACGATTCCCTTCATGCTATAGAAGACCACATAGATTTTAGAGAAATAAAAAAAATGCGTCGCTATATAGTGATGGACTAGGCTAAATAGAGTGAAATCAACACGTATATGGCTCTTGGTTGCAGGTTTTATTACTGTGTGTACAGCAAATATAGATATGGATATACAAGCCTGTAACTCAGGGGATATCAAATATTGCTACAAAGCTGCGGTCACACTCACAACAGGTGATAATGCCAAAAATCAGGAGAAAAAGACCTTAGGCTTAGAATATATGCGTAAAGCATGTAAATTTGGTCATACTCAAGCCTGTGATACGATGGGAGAAACCTATTATGCACAAAAACATTATCAAGCAGCCAAACCTTATCTTGTAGATTCATGTAATCGTGGCAAAAAAAATGCCTGTGAAGCCATCGCTACAATGTACAGAGATGCCCAAGAGATAAAACAAGATGATGTCTTGGCCAAAAAATATTATGACAAAGCTTGTACCCTGGGCAGTGCTGATGCCTGTATCAATATTGCTATCATGTACAGAGGTGGTTTTGGTGTAAATATCAACCGGGATTTTGAGAAAAAGTATTATCAAAAAGCTTGTGATTTTGGGAGTAATATGGGGTGTAAACATTTTATAAAAATGGACAATCAAGACAAAGGGATTGAAGAAGCAGGAATACTTGACATGCTAAAAAGCCTCTTTAATTAGATTTTAGATAAAATTCTTCCATTAATGGGGACAGGGGACTAAGAATAGATGATAAAAGCAAGAAACAGACAAAATCTTGTAGCTGAAATAGAAAAACATTTTACACTAGACACACATGTGAAAGAAGCCTTTTTAGCAGTAGACAGAGAAGTTTTTGTCCCAAATGAGTTCAAACACCTTTCCTACAAACTTGATGCCCTTCCGTTAGCTGCGAGCCAATGGATTTCATCGCCATTAACTGTGGCAAAAATGACGCAACATCTTGAACTACAAGGTGTTGACTCTGTACTTGAAGTAGGTTGCGGTTCTGGATATCAAGCAGCTATTCTATCTAAAATTTGTCGGCGTGTCTTTACTATAGAACGGATTGATGAGCTTTTAAAAGAGGCAAAAAACCGTTTCTCCTCTCTAGAGATGCACAATATCTTTACACGGTTTGATGATGGTCAAAGAGGCTGGAAACAATATGCCCCTTTTGAACGTATCTTATTTTCTGCTACAGCTAAAGAAATACCGGATGTTTTGTTTGAACAATTGGCAGAGGGTGGCATCTTGATAGCGCCTGTGGAAGAAACCGAAAATTACCATATCATTACACGCTATTATAAAAAAAATGGACGCATTACTTCTGAAAGCATAGAACCATGTCTCTTTGTCCCTGTATTGGATGGGACACAAAAGTAAACCTTTCATTAAATTTATGTTATGATTGACAATATTGTAAATAGATGAGGGGAAATATATATGGAAAAGTTGATGAAGCCTGTGGAGTATGCCCAAGAGTTAGGTATATCAAGGCAAGCAGTCTATGCAAAAATTAAACGTGGTATACTAAAGGCTAAAAATGTAGAAGGCAAACTTTACATTGTCGTTGACAAAACAGACAATAACAATAAAGAAAAACCAGAAAAAGACAAAAATATAACACCCAGGAACACTACTTCTCTAAACAAAAAAAATGCTAAAGACTATAAAGCTTTACTTGAAGCAAAAGATGAAACCATATCTGTGCTTAAGGGAACAGTGAAAGATCTTAAAAAGTCAAATAAAGAAATTTCAAGAACATTACGTGGTGAAATTGACTTGCTTAAAGAAGCCTTTCATGAGATGAGAACACTTTATATACATCAGCTAGAACAGAAAAAATCTCAAAATATCATTGATGTTTATGCCTCAGAAAAAGAAAATACCAGTTCATGGATAGGACTTAAAAAATTTTTCAAACAGCACAAAATCACTAAAGAAAAAATACAAGAAAAAATTATTAAACGTCTTAAAAGAGCACTTAAACAAGGTGATGAAAGAGTGATGAAACGCCAAGATAAACTTAGACTTGATGCTAGCAAAGAATATAAAGATATTTTAAACTAAACATATGAAGAGTTTACGCTATAATCTTAAAAAAT
>DQVJ01000181.1 GCA_015661795.1 Sulfurovum sp. | reverse complement strand
CCATCTTCATCTATTTTGACCGTAGAAGGGAAGGCATTGGCTCCCATAGATCGGGCTTTACTAAAATCGTGCTGCATAAGTATATGAGCGCGGTCACTTTGATAAAAATGAAGGAAAGTTTTTTTATCTTGCCTGATGTAGCTGGTCAGTATTTCCAAAGAAGTGATGTCTATACCTTGCGTATAAAAGGCAGACTGGATATCGTAGAGGTATGTGAATGCAGCATCTGTCCCCCAGAGCTCACGTACTGTGACGATGGCTTTACAAGCAGGGTAGGTATTGTAGTCAAAAGAGGAAAGGTTTAGAATTCTTGGATGAAAATTTTGACCTGTGCTTTGTTGTACAGCATCCCAGTTTTGTTTGAGATAGTTTTTACTTTCATCGTTCCATGGCATTTGTCCTAAAGTGCGAAGACCACCTACTACCAAGTCAAATGTATAATGTTCACTATGCACTGAACGAATCTTGTCTATGATAGGGTGAAACCCCCAGCACCATGAGCACATAGGGTCTATGATAAAAATGAGTTGGGACATAGTTTGCCTTTAAAAAATACAAATAGTATAATATATGAAGTTTGATAGAAGTAGGCTTTATCTACTTCTATAGGTATCAAAGTTTAGATTTTATCTTTTTGTAGACTTTTCTTGCTGTAGCTCTAAATGAAGTAAGTTTTCCTCCATAGATACTGTAAACGTTGGGTGCGTTTACGGGATCGTTCCAGATTTTGACTTCTCGTGATTTTTTGAAGGCACTTTTGTCATCTTCAGGAAGCACACGTAGTCCTGCAAAGGAGTTGATGACATTTTCAAGAGTGATTTTGGTTTTGAAATAGTGGTTGAAGTTATCTATGAGGTAGAGAATATCTGAGGGAGGAACATCTATGTGCTGCAAGGAACTGTTGAAGTGTACTTCAGTAGTACCGATGAGTGTACCGTCGTGGTAGGGTCGAACGAAGATAGCTCTTTTATCTCTTGCTTCTATGTAATAGATGCGGTCTACTTTTGTGTCTACTAAAATGTGCGAACCAAGGACTAAGTCTATGCTTAGTGTGTCTGGTTTTTGAGTGCAACTGTTTAGTACCTCATTGACCCAGGGACCGGCTGCATTGATGACTACTTTTGAGGTGACTTGCTGTGTCATACCGTCTTTTTCATAGCTTACAATACAGTGTGTTTTAAAGTCTTCTATTTTTTCTACTCTGGCATCAAACATTAAGCTACATGCACATTGCTCTAAGACATGGGTAGTGAGTGGTTTATCATCGGTAACACCGTCTTTGTACTTGTAGACTTTAAGGAGGTCTTTTGTCTCTATGTCTAAACGATGCCATTCATTTTTTGGTACAGAAGAGAATTTTTCCCATGAGAATAGAGTGTAAATACTGAGTCCTAGAAAAACCATCCACGGTTTTCTTTTACTGTGGGTGTAGAGAGGGAGATAGAAAGATTTTAGTTGTACAATTTGTGGCAAATATTTGACCAGGTAGGCTCTTTCTTTTAGAGATTCTTTAACAAGTGCAAATTCGAAATTTTCCAAGTAGCGTAATCCACCATGTATGAGTTTGGATGATTTGCTTGATGTTCCACAGGCTGGATGGGAAAACTGTTCCAAGACAATACATTTATAACCTTTATTAGAGAAGAATTCTGCCATGCCTGCACCTGCAATCCCTGCTCCGATGATGGTGATGTCATATGATTTCATGTGCTGTTTCTTTTTATGACAGATTTAGGATACTTCGTCTTTTATCTTGATGATGAGAGAAGAGATACGTTTAGATTTTAATTTTTTATTTTTTATTTTGGCTACGGGGTAATTTTTACAATGACTACATGCATTGAGACACTTTTTTATGATGATGGTGTCGTTAGGAAAGGCAATAGCGAGTTTGTTTTCAAGCTTCTTCAGTTTAGGAAAATTTTTGCATATTTTTATCTTCATACTTTACTATAACATATTTTGCTATAATCCCAAAAAATTATTACTAATAAGATGGAATACCTACATGATACAACTTACTAATCTCTCTAAAGGCTTTGGCGGTCAAACGCTTTTTAACGATGTAAACTTCAAAATGCAACCCCAACAAAAAATAGGTTTTGTAGGTCGAAATGGATCTGGTAAATCTACACTTTTTAAGATGATATTAGGAGAAGAGAGTGTGGATAGTGGATCTATTAGTATTCCTAAAAATTATCGTATTGGGACATTGAAGCAACATCTTGTTTTTACAGAACCTACAGTACGTGAAGAGTGTGCTTTGGTTCTACCTGAAGATGAGCAATGGAACTTTTACAAGATAGAAAAACTTCTGTTTGGTCTTGGTTTTTCTGAAGCAGACTTAGACAAGAACCCTTTGAGTTTTTCCGGTGGGTATCAGATACGTATCAACCTTGTAAAGCTTTTGGCAACAGAGCCAAATATGCTTCTACTTGATGAGCCTACCAACTACCTTGACATTATCTCTCTTAGGTGGCTAAAAGGCTTTATCCGTGAGTTTGACGGAGAAGTGATACTCATCACACACGACAGAGATTTTATGGACTCTGTGACCACGCACACCATGGGAGTACAGCGTAAGGATCTGCATTTAGTCAGTGG
>DQVJ01000046.1 GCA_015661795.1 Sulfurovum sp. | reverse complement strand
TCGTCATACTCCCTACGGGTAAAATAACGTGTTTTGTTCTCTGGAAGGTTGTTCAACTCTATCCCTCCAAAAGCTACACGTTTAAGGTCTAGTACCTTTGCTTCAAAATGTGCAAAAAAACGTCTAAGTTCTCGGTTCTTTCCTTCAGTTATAGTGACCCGAAGCTTTGTAAAATTCTTCCCCTCCGCACGTACTTCAAAATGTGCGAAAGGGGCAAACTCCATACTGTAGATTTTACTTTTTTCATGTGCACCTGCCCGTGCATCATCAAGCACTAAACCTTCTTTCATGGCTTCTATCATCTCATTTGTTACAGGTTTATCAATTTTAAGGTTATATGTTCTGTCAAGACCACTCTCCATAAGTGCTGTTGCTACCTCTACATCATCAGTAAGCAGCAAAAGTCCTTCTGATGCATAGTCTAGTCTACCTACGGGTGTAAAATGTCTAAATTTACCTGGTAATTTATGGTAGATAGTGGCACGTCCTCTATCATCCTTCTTTGTGACAAGCACACCTTTAGGCTTGTTATACACAATAATAGTCAGCTCACTGGTTACCTTTACTGCTTTTCCCTTGACAAAAATACGGTCATCTTCTTGTACCTCATAGCCAAATTCTTTCAATGGCTTTTTGTCAAGCGTCACTTCTCCAGCTTCAATCAGCACATCAGCTTCACGTCTGGAGTATTTAGTGTTGTGTGATATATATTTATTTAGTCTCATTATGTTCCTGTCTTATTTACTTTTAATTCCCGCATTGATCAAATCATGTATATGTAATATACCTAAAATCTGCCCTGTCTTATTGGTTATAGGCAATACCTGTATGCGGTCATTTTCAATAATTTCAAGGGCATCACTTGCAAGCAATTCAGTATTTGTATAACTTTTAGGATTTTTACTCGCATAGTCTAAGGCAAGATGCTCCAATGAAAAGTCTTCTTGCATTAATGCACGCCTAAGATCACCATCACTAAGGATTGCCACAAATGACCCCTTCTCATCTACAATAAGTACCGTACCCAGTTTTCCTTCACTCATAGAAACAATAGCTTCTTTCAGTATCGTTTTATTATCTATAATGGGCAAAGACTCTGTTCTCATCAAATCTTTTATTTTTACAAAAAGTTTTTTTCCTAAACTCCCCCCGGGATGAAAAGAAGCAAAATCTTGTTCTTTAAACCCCCGATGTTTCATCAATGCAACTGCCAAAGCGTCACCCAATGCCATTGTCAAAGTTGTCGAAGTTGTAGGGGCAATACCAAGAGGGCAAGCTTCTTTTTTTACAGAAATATCTAAAAAAACATCTGCATATTTACCTAAGGATGAGTGTGCATTTCCTGTAAGTCCAATAAGTTGTATATCAAAACGTTTGATATGAGGAAGTATTTTTGTCAGTTCTTCACTTTCACCACTTGAAGAGATCGCGAGTAACGTATCTCCTTTGGCTATCATCCCCAAATCACCATGCAAAGCTTCTGTTGGATGCAAGAAAAAAGAAGAAGTTCCTGTACTTGCAAAGGTCGCAGCCATCTTTGCACCGACCAGTCCTGATTTACCTACCCCAGTGATAATCAATTTACCTTCTGTATTGAGTATCATATCAATGGCGTCCAAAAAATTTTGGTCTAAACGCTCTGCTGCTCGCAAAAGTGCATCTGCTTCAATCTGAAAAGTCTCTTGTGCAATGTGAATTAAATTCATATATTTACTTTGTTGTTTGATGAGGAGATTATAACATATTTACAGGGTAGGGGTCTAACATACAAACCCTAGCCTTCAAGGCTAGAATAGTGTATTAGATGATGAATATAGTAGGGATAATAAGCGGATATCTCTTTTTGGTACGAATCACATGTTTTCGAATACTGTTTCGAATATCATTTTCTATGTCTTTATGATTTTTAAGCGCTTCTGGTTTCATATTTAAAAGCATTGTCTCAAGCATCACTTCTATCTCTTTTTGAAACTTTTTATCATCTTTGTCAGGCACAAGTCCATGTGTTGACACAACAGGTTTACCAACTACTTTTTGGTCACTTTGAGAAATTTGAGCAACAACATTAATGATACCGTCTTCAGCAAGCTTTTGTCTGTCAAGTACGACATCATTTTCGATAGTCATATTATTTTGATTGTCAATATATGTCTTACCAGACTTGACTGTTTTTACTTTTTTGAGATATTTGGTTGTCAATTCTATTTGATCACCATCACCCATAAGTAAAATGTTTCTTTCATCTACTCCACACTCTACTGCTGTTCTAGCATGTTTAGCAATATGGTTATACTCACCATGTACAGGTAAGAAAAACTTAGGCTGTACAAGTCTAAGAATGAGTTTTTGCTCTTCTTGCCCTGCATGACCTGAGACATGAATATCAGCAAACTCTTTATAACGTACTGTACATCCAGCCTTCATGAGTTTGTTTAGAAGACTTGACACTGAACCTTCATTGCCAGGGATAGCAGATGCAGAGATGATAACCGTATCAGAAGGCTTAAGCTTTATATGTCTATGCTCATCTGTAGCCATACGGTTTAGTGCAGCCATAGTCTCACCTTGTGATCCTGTAGTAACAATAAGTATTTCATGGTCAGCGTATTTTGGTACTTCATGTACCTCAATGAAATGTTTATCTTCAATATCTACAAAACCCAATGCTCGGTTAGTCTCAATATTACGCTCCATAGAGCGACCGATAACACAGACCTTTCTCCCATGTAATACACCTCTTTCCATGGCTTGGACAATTCGGTGTACGTTTGAAGAGAAAGTAGACATAATCACTCTACCCTTGGCAAGCTCGAAGAGCGTATCAAAGGTCTTACCTACTACTTTTTCAGACTTCGTAGCACCTGGGTTGTGTGAGTTCGTTGAATCAGAGAAAAGACAAAGTACACCTTTTTCACCATAGTGTGCAAAACGACGTAAATCCATCGTATAGTTGTCTACAGGTGTATGGTCTACTTTAAAGTCAGCTGTATGGATGATGGTTCCAGCAGGTGTTTCTATAGCCAAAGAACAGGCATCAATAATGGAGTGCGTATTGTGCATCCATTCGATTTTCATGTCACCAATTTGGTGTTGTTTTCTCATGGTAACAAAGTTAAAGTTTTTTGTATATTGAGAAAGTCCATGCTCATTAAACTTGTTTTCTATCATCGCAAGTGCAAGCGGTGTTCCATAGATTGGGAACTGTAACTCTTTAAAGAGGTATGGCATCGCACCAATATGATCCTCATGACCGTGTGTAATGATGACATATACATCTTTTTCTTTTTTAAGTGTATGCAAATAGGAAAAATCCGGTACCAAAATATCCACACCATGCATGGTCTCATCAGGGAAGGACATACCTACATCGATGATAATAGCTGTAGTCTCAGTCTCAAGCACAGCCATATTTCCACCAATTTCACCCAGCCCACCCAATGGGGTAAAGCGAATTTTGCCTTTTGCAGACATATCCACATTTTTCCAAGGATTCATTGTTTCATTTTTAATACGATCATTAATCTCAAGATATTTTCTCATTGTATCATTCACAGTAGTGACATTTCTACGCTTATTTCTGTTTCTATTCCCACCATTAGGCTTGTTATTGGGTTTATTTCCTTGACGGTTTTGGTTATTGTTTGGTCTCTTGCCTTGTTTTGGGTTATTAGGACGCCTATCAACATTGTTATGACGATTCTGATTAGGATTTGGCTTCTTATTACCGTTTGGAGCAGGTCTATCTTGTACGTTACCGTTTACCTCTTGATTTTGCTTTGGTTTACGGTTAGGGTTTGCTTGCCTGTTTGGGTTGGGACGATTTGTATTTTCACTTCCCCCAGTAGGTTTGTTTTGTCTATGTGGGTTGGGACGTCTTTCTCTTGGGGCATTATTATTGTTTGTTGTATTATCTCTCTGAGTTTTTTGCCCTTGATTTTGAGCGTTTTCTCTGTTTGGATTGTTGTTTTCCATCTAAATTATCCTTTAATTCATTATATATGTGATGATAAATAGATGTCTCAGCTTCATGAGGTCGTAAATTAGCATCTAATCCTAATTTAGTAAAAAGTTGATGGACTATATCTTTAGAAAAAACGGTTGAAAGATTTTTAGAAAGCTTTTTACGCGGTTGCGCAAAAGCAATCTTTAAAAACGCTTCAAACTTTTCATCATCTCGTGACTGTTTTTTCTCTATTAAAAGCACGGCAGAAGTAACGTTAGGAGGAGGGACGAATGCCTCAGGCTCAACCTCGAAACATAGTGTCGCTTTTCCTACACTTTGGGCAAGTACAGAAAGAGAAGAAAACTCTTTTTGTTTCGCCTTTGCAGAGAACTTAACGGCAACTTCTTTTTGAACCATTACCAATACAGACTGGCAATGTTCATCTTTCAATGCTTTTAAGATGATATTGGTCGCAATATAATAAGGCAAGTTAGCCACAAGATGATAAGGCTCATCCAATAGCTTTCCTGACTTCCAATGCTCAAGCACATCTCCACAACGCAACTCGAAACACCCTTCGTGGACAGAGGATTCAAATTCACTGGTAAGATGCTCACATAATCTTTTATCAACCTCAAATGCTGTGACATTTCGAACTTTTACAAGTTCTTTGGTTAAATCACCTAAGCCAGGCCCAATCTCTACAACTTTTATGTCGTCTTTGGGCATCGCTTGGATGATTTTATGAAGATAGATATCATTTTTTAAAAAATTCTGGCCAAATTTTTTAGAAGCAAATTCGGCTAAATTCTCAATAATCATACTATAATCTTCCTTTATAACCCACATTAATGACTTGCAGTAGATTATTTTTGTATAATTCTACCATATTAAATGGAGAAACAGATGGATTATTTTGCAAAACGTATCATACCTTGCTTAGATGTTAACGACGGTCGTGTGGTTAAAGGTGTAAATTTTGTAGGGTTACGTGATGCTGGAGATCCTGTAGAAGTAGCACGTAGATATAATGAAGAGGGTGCAGATGAGATTACGTTTCTTGATATAGGTGCAAGTCATGAAGGAAGAGATACTATCGTTGATGTAGTTAAAAAAGTAGCACAGGAAGTATTTATCCCTCTTACAGTAGGGGGAGGGATCCGTGAACTTACAGATATCTACAATTTACTTAATGTAGGATGTGATAAAGTGAGTATCAACTCTGCCGCAATTAAACGACCTATATTTATAGAAGAGGGTGCCAAACGGTTTGGTTCTCAGTGTATTGTCGTGGCCATCGATGCAAAAAGAGTCTCAGATGACGCCTGGCATATATTTACCCATGGGGGGAGGAATGATACTGGTATTGATGCCCTAGCATGGGCGAAAGAAGCATATAATAGAGGTGCAGGGGAACTGCTTGTTACCTCTATGGATGCAGATGGCACAAAAACAGGTTTTGACAACCTCCTAAATAAAAAGATATCAGAACTTGTGAACATACCTGTTATTGCATCAGGTGGTGCAGGGACTATGCAACATATAGAAGAAGCATTTATGCTAGGAAATGCAGACGCGGCATTGGCAGCATCTATTTTTCATTTTAAAGAGATTGACATTTTAGACTTAAAAGAGTATCTTCGCAGCAAAAATATCCCAGTTAGGGTTCAATAAAAGGTTTATGTATGATTATATGTGCGGGAAAATCAGAACAGTTTGACTTTGCAGTACCTGTAGGCATAGGATTGATTGAGGTCACAATGACCTTAACAAAGTTGTGTCTTTCTCAAAAACCAGATTTTCTTTTTTTTGTAGGCACAGCAGGAAGTTATGGTGAAAAAAAGATTTATGACATAATAGAGTCTAAAACAGCCTGTAATATAGAAAACAGTTTTTTTAATGCAGGCGCCTATACCCCACTTGATAATATGATTTCTACGGCTGAAGATGTTTCACGTGAAACAATCGTAAATTCTTCCAACTACATCACTACAGATGAAACGGTAGCAAAAAGTTATTTGAAAAAAAATATTCATATAGAAAATATGGAATATTTTGCTGTGCTAAAAGTGGCTGAAGCATTTGGTATTCCCGCAGCAGGGACATTTATTGTGACAAACTATTGTAATGCAAAGGCACATAAAGATTTCATAGATAACCATAAAGAAGCAATGGCAAGGCTCACGACTTATATAAGAGAAAGTAAATAGATGAAAAAAATTATACAAGACTTTACACAAAACGAATTACTAGAATTAATTAAGCCTAGTTTCCGTGCGAAACAAATTTACCATTGGCTGTATCATCAATATGCAAGTTCTTTTGATGAGATGAAAAATCTTCCTAAAGACTTAAGAGAAAAACTCGAAGAAGAGTATACAGTTGCACCTTTAAAACAAGTAATGGTTCAAAACTCTCAAGATGGAAGCCGAAAATATTTGTACCAACTGCATGATGGGCATACAGTAGAAGCAGTACTTCTGCTTATGAGAGACAAAGAGTACCATGAAGATGGCTCTGTAAAGCATCAGGAACGCTATACAGTCTGTATCTCCTCTCAGGTAGGTTGTAAGGTAGGATGTGCCTTTTGTTTAACTGCAAAGGGTGGTTTTATGCGAAATTTAACTGCTGGTGAAATCGTTGAACAGGTACGTCTCATAAAAAAAGACAATAATATCGCGAGCAATCGCCGTGTAAACCTTGTATACATGGGAATGGGGGAGCCGCTTGACAACCTAAAAGAAGTTATACAGTCAGTTAAAGTATTTTCAGACGAGGAAGGGATGGCTATAGCCACGCATAGACAAACTATTTCGACTTCAGGACTTTCTTCAAAGATAGTAAAGCTTGGAAAAGAAGAGCTTGGCGTCAATTTAGCTATTTCTTTACATGCTGTGGATGATGAACTAAGACAAACATTGATGCCTATTAACAAGGCGTACAATATCAAATCTATTATAGATGCAGTCAAAGACTTTCCTGTCAACGATAGAAAGAGAGTAATGTTTGAGTACCTTGTCATCAAAGATGTCAATGATGATATCTCTGCTGCAAAAAAATTACTTTCACTTTTAGATGGGATTAAATCTAAAATCAATTTGATTTATTTTAACCCTTATGGTGGCACAGAATTTAAACGACCATCAGAAAAAGATATGAAAGAGTTTCAAGAATACCTCACCTCTCGTGGACTTCACTGTACCATACGGGAATCTAAAGGATTAGATATTTCTGCTGCATGTGGGCAGCTGAGAGAGCAAGAACTAGAGGAGGAAGCATAATGCCTACTTTAGAACTTTTCATGCTGGGGTTTGTCGTGATAGTAGCTGTGATTGGGCTTGGGTGGTTTATTTATGAAGCTCGCTCAGATGATGAGAAATAGCCTATATGTTTCACGTGAAACATAGTTAATTTTCATTCTTATTAAATAATCTCAATTTTTTAGGATGAATTAACTTCTTCATACCTATGAAGTCCTCTTTACTTTCAAGATAAAATTTATTTTTATATGTAAATTCAAGGCTTTGGGCATGTAACATTAGACGTGGTGCTCCATGCTCAACTAGTCTCTCTTCATCACTCTGTAGCATATCCAGATAGGCATCACTTGCGCTATAACTAGCTCCATAGATAGGGTCACCCAGAATAGGATGTTTCACGTGAAACAAATGAATACGTATCTGGTGCAAGCGCCCAGTTTTGGGATAACAAGCAACTAAAGAAACATCAAGTGCCTCATCGTACTGGAGCGGTACAAAGTCAGTGTGAGAGGCTTTCCCGTCATCATCTATAAAGACTTTATGTTTGGTTGTATCATATCCTTCTTTGTTTATTTTAATACATGCTGTTGAAGTAAATGGCTTAGTGAGTTTGCCATCTACCCATGCTAAATAACTCTTTTTAATGGTACGTTTCTCAAAAGAATTTTTAAGTATATGTTCTGCTTTTTTATGTTTAGACGCAAGAAAAAGTCCTGAAGTTTCCATATCTATTCTGTGTGTGCCATTTGCATTGTCTCCCGCAATACTTCTTACTTCATCTAACATGGAGTAGGGTGTTGACATGGTATTAGGATGCACTAAAACACCAGACGGTTTTTCAAAAACCATAAAATCATTGTTCTGAAAGGTAGGGCGAGCTCCTGTACCTTTGGGACGAAAGAAAACCATTTCAACCTCACCTTGTACTTTGGCACCTGTGTGTGTCATAGACTCACCATTTATAATAAGACGTCCTTTGGCAATGTGTCTTTGTGCTTGGCCTTGTGTATAATTTAATGTATGCATTACATAAAGAAAAGCAATCGTCTCTTCTTCAATGGTAAATTTCTCTTTGACAAATGGCATATTTTCTAACCCTTATATAACTGCTTTTAGGGTAGAATTCTAGCATAAAAACAGGGGTCGAGTATTAATGATATTTCATCAAATGATTTATCGTTAGTAGTTTCCTCTCATCAAGGATAGAGAATGGTTGAAAGATATGCTAGAGAAGAGATGACGCAACATTGGACACAGCATGCAAGATATGCAGCATGGCTGGAAGTAGAAAAAGCGGCAGTCAAAGCGTGGGCAAAACTTGGAAAGATTCCTCAGGAAGATGCAGACAAGATTGTGAAAAATGCAACATTCTCTGTAGAACGTATAGAAGAAATAGAAGCAATCACCAGACATGACCTTATTGCATTTAACACATCAGTAAGTGAAAGCCTTGGAGAAGAATCAAGATGGTTTCATTATGGAATGACATCTTCAGATGCTGTAGATACTGGTGTGGCACTTCAGATGAAAGCGTCACTTGAAATCATCATTGCTGATACAAAAATGCTTATGGAGTCTATCAAGAAACGTGCAATTGAGCACAAGATGACTTTGATGGTGGGGCGTAGCCATGGTATCCATGGCGAGCCTATTACCTTTGGACTTACTTTAGCAGTGTGGTATGATGAAATGGCTAGACATCTTAAGAATCTCGAAGAGACGATGGAAGTGATTGCAGTAGGTCAAATCTCTGGAGCAATGGGGAACTTTGCTCACGCACCACTGGAACTTGAAGAATATGCTATGGCTGAACTAGGCTTAAAACCAGAACCTTGTTCAAATCAAGTTGTCCACAGAGACAGATATGCAAGACTAGCCACTACCTTAGCACTCATGGCCTCTTCTATTGAAAAGTTTGCTGTGCAAGTAAGACACCTGCAGCGTACAGAGGTGTATGAAGCCGAGGAGTTTTTTGCAAAAGGACAAAAGGGAAGCTCCGCAATGCCACATAAAAGAAACCCTATTCTTACAGAAAATATCACAGGACTTGCACGTATCATTAGAACATGTGTCACCCCTGCTATGGAGAATGTAGCACTTTGGCACGAGAGAGACATCTCCCATTCATCAACAGAAAGGTTTTGGTTGCCAGATGCATTTATCACCTCTGACTTTATGTTACACCGCATGAACAATGTCATCGCTAACCTCACTGTAATGCCCGAGAACATGATGAAAAACCTAAACCTTACTGGTGGGTTGGTCTTCTCTCAAAGAGTGCTCCTTGAGCTTCCTTTAGCAGGTGTGAGCCGTGAAGATGCCTACCGTATAGTGCAACGCAATGCGATGAAGGTTTGGGAAGAGATCCAACAAGGGAAATCCTCTACCAATGAAAAAGGTGAATCTCTTTATCTTCAGTATCTTCTGGCAGATGATGAACTTAGAGAATCTCTTTCAGAAGCACAAATACGCGAATGTTTTAACTTTGACTACTATACCAAAAATGTAGATAAAATCTTCGCACGCGTTTTTAAATAACCTTATTTTACCAAGAATTTTTTCTTGGTAAATCTCTTCTACTCCCCACCCATACTGCCTTTCAAAACTTATCACAATTTCTTATAAAAAAAATGCCTAAAAATGATACAAATTTTCAAAAACACTCAAGGAAAATTTGAGTAGAATCAGATTTATTGTCTCAGCAAATTAAGTAAAGAGACTTCATGCTTTCAGGGGAGAACATATGATTAGAGTGGTTAAACGAAACGGTAGAGTTGAAACTTTAGATGTCAGTAAAATACAAAAATACACATCTGCAGCGGTAGAAGGTTTAGTACGTGTAAGCCAAAGTGAACTTGAAGTAGATGCAAAACTACAGTTTCGTGATATGATCAGCTCTGAAGAGATACAAAGCACACTTATCAAAACAGCTGTGGATAAGATAGACATTGACAGACCCGACTGGACTTTTGTAGCCGCGCGTCTTTTTATCTATGACATCTACCATAAAGTAACAGGCTTTACTGGGTACAACCACCTACGTGATCATTTCGAAAGAGGAGAGAAGGAAGGACGTATTGTTCTGGGACTCAAAGAAAAATATGACCTAGATGACTTAAGTGACTACATAAAACCTGAAAGGGATTTACAGTTTACCTACCTTGGTATTCGTACCCTGTATGACCGTTATTTACTTAAAGACCGTAAAGGTGTACCCATTGAACTTCCCCAACAACTCTTTATGGGTGTTGC